>VFKJ01000524.1 GCA_009885595.1 Myxococcales bacterium
CAGTGCATCGACATCTTGAAGACCGACATGCTGGGCGACGTGAACCAGTTCGCGTACGGGCAGGTCGAATCACCCTATGGGTCCGGGCAGTTCATCAAGGACCTGCGCGAGCACTTAGGCGGCAACGAGAAGGTGAGCCTCTCTGAGATCGCTGACAAGGACGGCATCTACACCTCCATCAAGGACTTCCTGGGCAAGGGACGCTGAATGGGTGACTCCGGCTCACCGATCGGGCTGCTGCTGCGAATCCCGCAGCTCGTGAAGGGTGCGTTCAACGGGCTGCGCAAGCCCCCCGTGAAGAAGGCGCCGCTGGCGGCCGCGGTGGCGGCCATCAACGCGGCCACCCTCCCCTTGCTGTTTTGTTTCATGTGCCGGGAGATCGTCCCCGAGCGCCCGTGCACTGAATGTGATCGCGAGACCGAGGTCTTCGTGGTGACGACAGAAACCGATCGGCGGCTCGTGGTGAGCCGCCTGGCAGCAGAAGGCGACCGAACTTAAAGCCATGCCCAAATCACTCACCCCACGCCTGCAGGACCTCAAGGTGGAGATCGAAGGCTACGCGCGCGCGTTCGGCCTCGACTGCTTCGAGCAGGTCTTCGAGGTGCTCTCGACCGACGAGCTCAACATGGTGGCCGCCTACGGCGGCTTCCCCACCCGCTATCCGCACTGGCGCTGGGGCATGGACTACGAGCAGCTCGCCAAGTCTTCCGAGTACGGGCTCTCGAAGATCTACGAGCTCGTCATCAACAACGACCCCTCGTTCGCGTACCTGCTCGAGGCGAACGCCGAGGTCGATCAGAAGCTGGTGATGGCCCACGTCTACGGCCACAACGACTTCTTCAAGAACAACTTCACCTTCAAGTTCACCAACCGGAAGATGGTCGACGAGATGGCGAACCACGCCACTCGGGTGCGCCGCCACATCGACAAGATCGGCGTCGAGAAGGTCGAAGACTTCATCGACCTCGCGCTCTCGCTCGAGAACCTGATCGATCAGTACGCGCCGCACATCAAGCGCAACCCCGACCCCAAGACGGCCGAGTCGCAGCAGAACACCCGCGCCGAGGGCATTCGCGTCGACAAGGACTACATGCGGCCGTACATGAACCCGAAAGAGTTCGTGACGTCGCAGCAGAAGAAGGTCGACGCCGAGAAGCTGTTGCAGAAGAAGTTCCCCGAGCGGCCGCAGCGCGACGTGCTCGCCTTCCTGCTGGAGCACGCGCCCCTGGAAGACTGGGAGCACGAGATCCTCAACATCGTGCGCGAAGAGGCCTACTACTTCGCGCCCCAGGCCCAGACGAAGATCATGAACGAGGGGTGGGCCAGCTACTGGCACTCCACGATCATGACGACGCGCGCGCTCAAAGATCACGAGATCATCGACTACGCCGATCACCACTCCGGCACGATGGCCACCCAGCAGGGCAAGCTGAACCCCTACAAGCTGGGCATCGAGCTGTACCGCGACATCGAAGATCGCTGGAACAAGGGGCGCTTCGGCAAGGAATGGGAAGAGTGCGACGACCTGCGCCTGCGCCGCAGCTGGGACAAGAACCTCGGCGGCGGGCGCGAGAAGATCTTCGAGGTGCGCAAGCACTACAACGACATCACCTTCATCGACGCCTTCCTCACCCCTGAGTTCGCGATCGAGCAGAAGCTCTTCGTCTTCAACTTCAACGACAAGAAGAACACCTGGGAGATCGCCACCCGCGAGTTCAAGAAGGTGAAGAACAAGCTCTTGCAGTCGCTCACCAACTTCGGCCAGCCGGTGATCGACGTCATCGACGCCAACTACGAGAACAAGGGTGAGCTGGTGCTCTCGCACAAGCACGACGGCGCCGACCTCGACCCCAACTACGCCAACCAGACCCTCAAGAACCTGCAGCAGCTCTGGAAGCGCCCGGTGGGCATCGTGACGCGGGCCGAGGGAAAGGGCCTCATGATGCGTCATGACGGCCAGCAGTTCACCGAGAAGAAGCTAGACCTATGAGCCGTGCGAAGCGGGTGAGCGTTCATTATGCGTAGGGCGTGTCTGAGCCCCCCTTCCTCGAGAGCGCCACCGTCATCGCCTGCAGCCTCGAAGTGCCCGTCGACGACTTCGAGCACCTGCCGCAGGAGCTCGGCTGCTCTCTGCACCGCACCGCTACCGTCCTGACCATGGAATCGGAGCTGTCCGGGTCGACGATGCGCTTCCGGGTGGAAGGCGAGCAGGCGCGGCTGGAGCGCCTGGAGATCAGCAACGATCCCCAGGGCCTCTTTTTCCGCGACGTGGTGTGCCTGCTGCTGCAGATCTACTCGGGCGACCTGGAGGCGGAGCTCAGCTGGTCTCCACCCGCCGCGACCCGCGAGGTGGTGGAAGTGCGAGGAGGGGAAACATCCCACCCGCTGGTTGACCTGCCTGAGCTGGGTCCGCTGCCGCAGCTCGAGCTGGTGCTTCCCAAGGAAGAGCAGTGGCTGGCCGAGGCGGCGCGCGCGTGGCGTGAGTACCAGCGCCTCAAGGGGAAAAGCCGGTCCGAAGCCTGACCTGAGCTCGAGGGTGGCCTAGACTGGCGCCCCATGTTGGTTGCTGCCGCGCTCGTCTCCCTGCTGCTGTCCGCGCAGGACTCCACGCTCATCAAGAATCGCCGCCTCGACCGGAACCAGACCGTCGCGCGCGCGCTCTACGACGCGGGCCTGGACGAGACGACGGTCAACGCGCTGCACGGCGCGTTGTCGGCGGCCGAGTTCAACTTCAAGAAGGCGCGGCCCGGAGATCAGCTGCGCCTGGTGTTCCGGCACGGGCAGCTCGACGTGCTCGACTACCGCCGCAGCCTGCTCACCGAGTGGCAGGTGCGCCGCGAGGGTGATCGCTACATCGGCCGCAAGCGCGAGATCGAACGCGAGCAGCGCGTCGACACCGTCGAGCTCACCGTCGAGTCGAACGTGTGGGACGCCGCCATCGCCGCGGGCGAGCGGCCCGACATCGCGGTGACGCTCTCCGACGTGTTCGCCTGGGACGTCGACTTCTACCGCGACGTGCAGAAGGGCGACCGCATGCGCGCGGTGGTGGAGAAGGTCATTCACAAGGGGCGCACCCTCGAATACGGCCGCGTGCTCGCCGCCGAGTACATCGGCAGCTCGGTCGGCACCAAGAAGTCGTTCCGCTACAAGCTGCCCGACGGCACCGAGACCTTCTTCACGGAAGACGGGCTCTCGGCGCGCAAGACCTTCCTCAAGTCACCGCTCAAGTACGCCACCGTCACCTCGGGCTTCGGCAGCCGCTTCCACCCGGTGCTCAACTACGTGGGCAAGCACAACGGCGTCGACTACCACGCGCCCACGGGCACGCCCGTCTGGGCGGTCTCCGATGGCACGGTGGTGCGCGCGGGGTGGGACGAGGGCGGCGGCAACGTCGTGTGCATCAAGCACGTGATGAGCTTCGAGAGTTGCTACATGCACCTCTCGAAGATCCTGGTGAAGCCGGGCCAGAAGATCGCGCAGAAGACGGTGCTGGCGGAGTCAGGCAACACCGGCAAGCTCACCACCGGGCCGCACCTGCACTTCGCGCTCAAGCGGGGCGGCGGCTGGGTGAACCCCCTCAACCAGAACTTCCCGCGGGCCGAGCCCCTGCCCAAGACGCTGATGGACGACTTCAGGGGGCAGATCGCCGATGCGGCGACCCGGCTGGCGGCCCGACCGATGGCTGCTTTCGGCACGAAGTAGCCGTTCTGAATCGCCCGCGCCTGAACTAGAGCGTAGGCATGTCCACAGATGCCCGCACGGGGTCTTCGCCCGAGTCGCTGCGCCGAGCCTTCGTCGACCACGTCGAGTTCACCCGGGGGAAAAACTTCGATTCCGCCAGCCAGTGGGATCGCTACACCGCGCTGGCCTTCACCGTGCGCGATCGCCTGGCCAAGAGCTGGGTGAAGACGGCCCGCCGCTACTACCAGCACGACGCCAAGCGCGCGTACTACCTCTCGGCCGAGTACCTGCTCGGGCGCGCGCTGGGCAACAACCTCATCAACATGAACCTGTGGGAGCCGACGCGCGATGCGCTGCGGCACCTGGGGGTCGACCTCACCAACCTGCTCGAGATGGAGCCCGACGCCGGCTTAGGCAACGGCGGCCTGGGGCGGCTGGCGGCCTGCTTCCTCGACTCGCTGGCCACGCTCGACATGCCCGCGGTGGGCTACGGCATTCGCTACGAGTTCGGCATCTTCAGCCAGGAGATCCTCCGCGGCTACCAGGTGGAGCGCGCCGACGAGTGGCTCAAGTTCGGCAACCCCTGGGAGATGGTGCGGCCCGATCGCATCGTGCCGGTGCGCTTCTACGGCCACGTGGAGCAGACGCAGCTGCCCGACGGCCGCATGGCCTCGCAGTGGGTCGGCGGCAAGACGGTGATGGGCGTCCCCTGGGACACCCCGATCGCCGGCTACGGCGCCAAGACGGTGAACACCCTGCGCCTGTGGCAGGCGCGCGCCTCGGCCGAGTTCGACTTCGCCCTGTTCAACGACGGCGACTACGAGCGCTCGGTGGTCGAGAAGAACGATTCCGAGGTGATCTCGAAGGTGCTGTACCCGAACGATCAAAACCAGGCCGGCAAGGAGCTGCGCCTCAAGCAGGAGTACTTCTTCGTCGCCTGCTCCATCGCCGACATCATGCGGCGCTACCTGAAGACGCACACCGACTTCGTGAACTTCCCGAAGAAGGTGGCGATTCAGTTGAACGACACCCACCCCGCCATCGCCATCGCCGAGCTGATGCGGGTGCTGCTCGACGAGAAGCGCGTCCCCTGGGACGAGGCGTGGGGCATCACCCAGAAGGTGTTCGGCTACACCAACCACACCCTCTTGCCCGAGGCGCTGGAGAAGTGGCCGGTCTCGCTCTTCGAGCGGCTGCTGCCCCGGCACCTGCAGATCATCTACGAGGTGAACACCCGCTTCCTGCGCCACGTGCAGATCCACTGGCCGTTCGATCAAGCGCGCCTGGGGCGGATGTCGCTCATCGAAGAGGGCCGGGAGAAGCAGGTGCGCATGGCGTACCTCGCGGTGGTGGGCAGCCACTCGGTCAACGGCGTGGCCGCGCTGCACAGCAAGCTGCTCAAGCAAGACGTGCTCAACGACTTCGCCGAGATGTTCCCCGAGCGCTTCAACAACAAGACGAACGGGGTGACGCCGCGCCGCTGGTTGAAGGCCTGCAACCCGCGGCTGGCGAGCCTGATCACCGAGGCGATCGGCGACGGCTGGCCCAAGGACCTCGATCGCCTGCGCGAGCTGGAGAAGTTCGCCGACGACGCGGCCTTCGTGAGTAAGTTCAAGGAAGCGAAGCAGGCCAACAAGGTCGACCTCGCCAACCACCTGCGCGACGTGATGTGGACCAGCCTCGACGCGGGGGCGATCTTCGACGTGCAGGTCAAGCGCCTGCACGAATACAAGCGGCAGCTGCTCAACGCGCTCCACATCATTCACCTGTGGACGAAGGCGCGGCAGGACCCCAGGAGCATCATTCACCCCAGGGCGTTCCTGTTCGGCGCGAAGGCGGCGCCGGGCTACCGCACGGCGAAGATGATCATCAGGCTGATCACCGGCATCGGCGAGGTGGTGAACAGCGAGGCCGAGCAGACGGGCCTGCGCGTCAGCTTCGTTCCCAACTACCGGGTGTCGCTGGCGGAGCGGATCATTCCCGCCGCCGACGTCTCGGAGCAGATCAGCACCGCCGGCATGGAAGCGTCGGGCACCGGCAACATGAAGTTCGCGATGAACGGCGCGCTCACCATCGGCACGCTCGACGGCGCGAACATCGAGATCCGCGATCTCGTCGGGGCCGAGAACTTCTTCCTCTTCGGACAGACGACCGAGGAGGTGGCGAAGACGAAGGCCGGGGGCTACCGCGGCCGGCAGATCTACGAGACCAACCCCGCGGTGAAGGAAGTGCTCGACCTGCTGTCGTCGGGCTTCTTCTCACCGGAAGATCGCAACCACTTCCGCCCGCTGGTCGACTCGCTGCTCAACGAGGATCCCTACCTGGTGCTGGCCGACTTCGATGGCTACGTGAAGGCGCAGGAAGACGTGGCCCGGAAGTACAACGACCCCAAGGCGTGGTGGCGCTCGGCCATCATCAACGTCGCGCGCATGGGCTTCTTCTCGTCGGATCGCACCATCCGCGAGTACGCCAAGGACATCTGGGGCATCGAGCCGGTGCCCGCGGCCGCGGACGAGTGAAATTGGCGCCTCGACTCCGCTCGGCGTGACCGGAACTGGCCAAATCCGTTCAGCCCGAGCGAAGTCGAGGGCCTACTGGAAGACGAGCCAGCCGAACCGCGGCAGCGCGTGGAAGTCGCCGACGAGCAGGGGCGAGAAGGACTGCC
>VFKJ01000469.1 GCA_009885595.1 Myxococcales bacterium
CGTTGGCCCACCTCGATACCTGCAGGCAGATACCCCTGAAACGTCCCAGGGGCCTCGAGGAAGGCCGCGCGTTCGAGGGCCACGCCGTCGACGATCACGTCGAGCACCGAGCGCAGTTCGTCGCCGTGCAGCACCACCGGATCCGCCGGCGTGGCAGGCCAGTCCACGCTGGTGACGCTGGGCGGAGCGAGCGAAGCGTCGCAGACGAAGAACGGCCACTCGCGCCACGACTGCCCGCCGCGGGTGTCGCGGAACACGGTGTACAGAGTGCCGGTCCGGCGCTCCGGCACCGGATCCGCAGCTGAGCCGGGCGCAGTGAAGATGGTCTTCACGCCTTCACCAAGCGCGGTGCTGGTCTCGCTGAAGCGGCCGGTGGTCGAGTACCACGCGGTGAGGATGCGCTCGGTCTTCTGCTCGAGGCCCGTCGGGGTATCGAGCTCGAAACGCTCGAAGCTCGACTCAGGCGCCTGCACGTCGAGGGTGATGGGCTCGCCTTCGCGCACGAAGAACCGCGCGCCTTGCGGCCACACCTCATTCGCGACGATCAACGAGTCGACGATTGGGTTTCTGTTGCGCACCGGCGACTCCGAGATGTTCACCCGGAAGAGCGCCAGGACCGACTTGAGCTCCTTGCGCTGGACGCGCTCGAAGAGGGCCTGCAGTTCCTCCGTCGAGGCCTGCGGAGAGACCGTCTCGGCCACCGCGAACGCGAGGATCTGCCCGACGGTGCCCTTCTGCCGGCGCGGATCCTCGGGCGCGAGCACGCTGAACAATCCAGCGGGGACTGTGTAGGCCGCGCGATCATTGAGGCCGATGACGGTGACGCCGGGCGGGAGCGTGCCGGTGCCGTCGGTGAGCGTGCTGGGATCCTGGAGCACGTCGGGGTTCGCGCAGGGGCTGCGGTTGAGGTTGAACGGGTCGGCTTCACAGCCGAGCCAGAGGACCGTGCTGGGGCTGGTGCGCGTGGGATCGAGGAGGAGCGAGGAGATGCGCGCCGTCTCGCCGGGGTTGAGCTTGGGCGGGTCGGCGCTGATGCCGATGAGGCGCATGTTCTCGATCAGCGTCTCGGGGCGGAAGCCGGGATCGCACGCCGTGAGGAGCAGAGAGAGAAGCAGGAGCGCTCTTCCCCTCTCCCCGACCCTCTCCCCTGGGGGGGAGAGGGAGACAGTTTTTTCATTGAGCATCAGAACTCCGCCCTCAGCCCGAGCACGGGAAGAATCGGCAGGCCGGTCAAGTACGCCTGCTCCGAGTAGTCGTAGCTGTTCATCACCGCCTCCACGTTGCGTTGGTAGGTGACGTTCTGCACGTCGAGGTAGATGGCGAACATGAAGTCGCGGAAGACGAACCGCTTGTCGATGCGCAGGTCGAGCTGGAAGAAGTCAGGCAGCCGCCGCGAGTACTGCGAGTCCTGAATGGGGAAGAAGTAGTTCCCGTTGGCGTCGTAGATGGACGCCTTGATGGGCCTGGTGAGCGGCCCCGAGGTGTAGCGGATCTTCGCGCCCACGATGAAGTCGTACGGCAGCTTGTAGCTGGCCACCACGATCAGGTTGTGCGGCTGGTCGTACTGCGAGAGCCCGTAGACGGTGCCACCGTGAAAATCGCGCTCCACCCGCGAGAGCGAGTACGCGATCCACCCGAAGAAGTTCTTCGTGAGCGCGTGCCGCAGCAGGATCTCCGCGCCGAAGCTGCGGCCGCGGCCGATGCTGGTGTAGCGCAGGTCCACCGCGTCGAGATCGAGCTGCGCCGAGGTCTCGCCCAGGGTCGCGCGCGCCTGGTTGAAGAGATCCTTGTAGTAGAGCTGCACGTCGAGGCTGATGGCGTCGGTGAAGTGCGCCTCGGTGCCGAGCATGAACTGCCGCGCGCCCTCGGCCTCGAGCTTCGGGTTGCCGAAGCCCTTGGTCAGCAGTCCGCCGCGGTAGTCCGGCGTCTGGTGGTAGATGCCGGCCGCGCCCTTGAGCGCCACCTTCTCGTGCACCTGCCAGAACACCGCGAGCCGCGGGTCGGCCCACGCCTTGTTCATCTGCGAGTTGTAGTCGACGCGCGCGCCCCCGATGACCCTCAGGGTGTCGAACGGCTTCCACAGCGCCTGGGCGAAGACCCCGGGCTCGACCGCGGTGACGAACTCGTTGATGTAGAGCAGCGCCTTGCTCTGGAACGGATCGGGCACCTGGTTCAGCTTCGGCAGCGGCGGCGACTGCACCTCGACCGAGTAAGGCAGCACGCCGACGTCGAGCCCCGCGCTCAGCTCGAGCTTCAGCTTCGGCAGACCCCAGGTGAAGGTGTTC
>VFKJ01000580.1 GCA_009885595.1 Myxococcales bacterium
AACTTCGCGATGCGCTCCAGCGGATCCATCGTGCCTCCCGTGGCCGTTCGGTGACGCTATTCCCCACCCGGCCCGAGATGAAGCATGGAGCGTTCCCATGTGGCATCGTGCGCGCCCATGCGACGCCTCGCCCTGCTGCTGCTGCTCACTCCGATGGCCTGTGTGACCCAGAAGACCTTCGACGCGCTCAAGACCGAGCGCGACGGGCTCGAGACCACCCTCGAGGAACGGAACAAGGCCCTGCGCGAGGGCGAGGCCCGGGAGAAGCGGCTGGCCACCGAGAAGCAGGCCCTCGCCGCGCAGCTGGCCGACGAGCAGGACAAGGTGAAGGAGCTGGGCGCCCGCATCGACCGCCTGGTGGCCGACATGGCCGCGGCCACCAAAGACAAGAGCCGCCTGCAGTCGTCGGTGGAAGAGATGACCCGCGCGCTGGCCGAGCTGGAGAAGCGCCGCGCCGAAGCCGAGGGCCGGATCGCCGAGTTCAAGAACCTGATCTCGAGGTTTCGCAGCCTGATCGACGCTGGCAAGCTCAAGGTGAAGATCGTCGAGGGCCGGATGGTGGTGGTGCTGGCCACCGACATCCTCTTCGCCTCGGGCTCGGCCAGCCTCTCCAAGGAGGGCAAGACGGCCATCGGAGAGGTCGGCCAGGTGCTGGCGTCGATCCCCAAGCGCGGCTTCCAGGTCGAGGGCCACACGGACAACGTGCCCATCGCCTCGGCGCAGTACCCCAGCAACTGGGAGCTGGCCTCCTCGCGCGCCATCACCGTGCTCAGGTCGATGGTGGAAGCGGGCCTGCCCGGCGAGCGCATCTCCGCGGCGTCCTTTGCCGAGACCCGGCCGGTGGCGCCCAACGACTCCAGGGAAGGCAAGGCGCAGAACCGCCGCATCGAGATCATCATCGTGCCCGATCTCTCCCAGCTGCCCGGGTTCGAAGAGCTCAAGGCCCTCGACGCCAAGCAGTAGCCCCTGTGTTTCTGGTCGCGCCGCCTTGGCCCAGGCCTCCGCTGCGCTCCGGTCCTGGCTGGTCTGGCGTACCGCCAGACCGGCGTCGCTCCGGGTTCAGTGCTTCGGCTGCGGGCGCCCCAACCGCGCGAGCATCGCGAACAGCTCGGGCAGCGAGATCTCGTGCTTGCTGCCGCAGAACTGGCAGCTCACCGCCGTGCTGCCCAGGGTGTCGACGATGTGCTGCACCTCGTCGACGCCGAGGTTCTCCACGGTGGCCAGCGCCCGCTCCTTGCTGCAGGTGCAGGTGAAGCGCACCGGCAGCTCCACCAGGGCCGGCACCCCGGGAAACAGCGCGCCCAGCAGCGCGTTCGCCTCGAGGGTGTCGAGGTGGGCCACCGCGTCTTCCAGCTTCGATTCCAGGTCGCGGCCGATGCGCTCCAGCGCCTCGTGATCGGCCTCGGGCATCGCCTGCACCAGCACCCCGGCCACCCGGCCCAGCCCTTCGCTCCCCTCGCGTTGCACGGTGAGCGCCACCCGGGTCGCGACCTGATCGGAGGTCTTGAAGTAGTAGTTGAGATCGTCGGCCAGCCGCATCGAGACCAGCTCCACCGAGGAGCGGTAGTACTCGCCGCCCACGTCGCGCAGCACCGAGATGAAGCCCGAGTTGCCTAAGGCGGCCCGCCACTGAAACACCCCCTCGGAGAGCTCCACGTCGACGTCCGGGTTCTTCACGTAGCCGCGGATGTCGCCGTTGGCCGCCGCGTCCACGAAGAAGCCGCGCATCGGCCCGTCGCACTCGAGCTGCAGGTTGATGCGGGTCTCACCCTTCTGCAGCGAGGCCATCAACGCGCCGCCCAAGAGCCCCTGGGCGAAGAGCGACGCCGAGGCCGCCTTGAGCCGGTGGCGCGCCCGGCCTTCCCGCGCGGTCTGGGTGAGCACCGCCACCGAGACCTTGAGGTTGCTGCCCTGCAGGAGCGCTCGAACGATCGCGTCAGCCATGGGTGTGGTCTCCTGGTCGTTCCCGCTCGGCGCCGAAAAGAAAACGGGGCGGGGGGCAGCTGCGCCCTCCCGCC
>VFKJ01001252.1 GCA_009885595.1 Myxococcales bacterium
CGCGATCCAGCAGCGTGAAGATGCGGATGTAGTTCTTCACGTCCTCGTCGGAGGCGTTGAGCCAGAATTGATAGAACTCGTACGGCGAGGTGCGCTTCGGGTCGAGCCAGAGGTTGCCCTTCTCGGTCTTCCCGAACTTGCTGCCGTCGGACTTCTGCAAGAGGCAGGTGGTGAGCGCGTAGGCCTCGCCCTGCACCTTGCGGCGGATGAGCTCGGTGCCGGTGGTGATGTTGCCCCACTGATCCGAGCCGCCCATCTGCAGCTTCACGCCCCGGTGCTGGTACAGGTGCAGGAAGTCGTAGCCCTGGATCAGCTGGTAGCTGAACTCGGTGAAGCTCATGCCCTCGTGATCGCTGCCGGCGATGCGCTTCTTCACCGAGTCCTTCGCCATCATGTAGTTGACGGAGAGGTGCTTGCCGGTGTCGCGGATGAAGTCGAGGAAGCTGATGTTCTTGAACCAGTCGTAGTTGTTCACCAGCTCGGCCGCGTTGCTGCCGGAGAAGTCGAGCAGCCGCTCGAGCTGGCGACGCTGGCCCTCGAGGTTCTGCTGCAGGGTGTCGGCGGAGAGCAGGTTGCGTTCCTCGGACTTTCCCGACGGATCGCCCACCATCCCCGTGGCGCCGCCCACCAGCACGATGGGGGTGTGACCCGCGCGCTGGAAGTGCAAGAGCGTCATCACCTGCACCAGGTTGCCCACGCCCAGCGAGTCGGCGGTGGGGTCGAACCCGATGTAGCCGCGCACCTTCTGGGTGTTGAGCAGCTTGTCCGTGCCCGGCATGGAGTCGTGCAGCATTCGCCGCCAGGTGAGCTCTTCGAAAAAGTTCGTCGTCACGGGCGGGTGGCTACCACAAACCAAACGGACGAATAGGGACCGGTTCCGGCGTTCGCGCGCGGGGCGCCCAAAGGTTAAGCGACGATTGAAATGAAGCGCCTCGCCCTGCTCACCTTCACGCGCTTGCTCGTCTTGCTGCTCGCGCAGCTCAGCGGCGCGCTGGCGCTGCTGCGGACGCTGAGCTGATGCGCGCGATTCGCATGCACCGGTACGGCGGTCCCGAGGTGCTCCAGCTCGAGCTGGTCCCCGCGCCCACGCCCGGTCCCCGCGACGTGCGGATCGCGGTCCACGCGGCCGCGATCAACCCGGTCGATTTCAAGATTCGCGCGGGCGCGCAGCGCTCGGTGGTGTGGCCGAAGTTTCCGTGCACGCTGGGGATGGACGTCTCCGGCGAGGTGCTCGAGGCGGGCGCGCAGGTGACCGCGTTCAAGCCGGGCGATCAGGTGGTGGCCTCACCCAGCCATTGGCGCATGGGCTGCTACGCGGAAGAGGTGGTGGTGCGCGCCGATGAAGTCGCGCTCAAGCCGAAGTCCCTCACGCACGTGGAAGCCGCCTCGCTGCCGCTGGTGGCCCTCACCGCGTGGGACGCGCTCGTCGGCTCGCTGAAGCTCGAGCGCGGGCAGCGGGTGTTGATCCAGGCGGGCGCGGGCGGCGTGGGCTCGGTGGCGATTCAGCTCGCCAAACACCTGGGCGCCGAGGTGCTCACCACCTGCAGCGCCGCCAACCTCGAGCTGGTGAAGAGCCTCGGCGCCGACGTGGCCATCGACTACCGCGCGCAGGACTGGCGCGAGGTGGCGCGCGGCTGCGACGCGGTGCTCGATTCGCTGGGCGGTGAGGGGCTCGCCAACGCGATCGCCACGGTGAAGAAGGGTGGCCGGGTCGCCTGCATCACGCCGGCGCTGCCGGAGTACTCCGAGAAGTACGGCGCCGCGCTGGGCCTGGTGATCTTCGGGTTCTCGATCGCCGGGACCATCATCGGTGCCCGCCTCAGCCGCGGAGTCGCGGTCGAGCTGGTCACCCGCTATGCGAACGGGCCGAAGCTGGACAAGCTGATGAGGCTCGTCGACGCGGGCGCGCTCGAGCCGCTCATCGATCGCGTCTTCCCCCTCGCGGAAGCCGCCGAGGCGCACCGCTACCTCGAGACGGGCCGGGCGCGCGGCAAGGTGGTGTTGTCGGTGCGCGACTGAGGCTCAGATTCCCGTCACCTGGGGCGCGGGCGCCATGACATCCTCGTCGGGGCCGGGCCGGCGGAGCAGGGATCTCAGGCCTCTCTGTGCTGCGCCTCACTTTGCACCAGGAGTCCCACCATGTTTCTAAGAGCTGCTGTCATCTCGTCGCTGTCGCTGCTTGCTTCCGGCTGCACGCCTCCCTGCGTGGCCATCACGACGCCTGCGCCTCTGCAGCAGGTCTGTCACCGCGCGGACGCCGGCGCGATCACTCCTGATTCTCCCTTCGTGCTCGAGGGCACCACCGGGTTGCAGAGCGGCAGCTGCCGGGTGGCGATCGAC
>VFKJ01001054.1 GCA_009885595.1 Myxococcales bacterium
CCACCCTGGCGTCGATCGAGGCGCAGACGAAGCTGCCCGTGGGCCTGAGCCTGCTGGCGGTGGGCCGCCGCAAGTAATCAACTGTCTCCCTCTCCCCCGCGGGGGAGAGGGTCGGGGAGAGGGCTTACCGGGCCGGCCGCTTGAGGCCCAGCTTCGCCATGCGGTGAACGATCGTCCTTCGCGGCATGCCCAGCCGCGTGGCAGCCGCCGACACGTTCCACCGGGTGCGCGCCAGGGTCTCGAGCAGCAGCTCGCGCTCCGCCGATTCCATCGCGCCGCGGAAATCGTCCGCCGGCGCCTCGATCGACAACCGCGCCGGCAGCGCATCACGGCCGATCTCGTCACGCACC
Source organism: Myxococcales bacterium (assembly GCA_009885595.1). Classification (GTDB taxonomy): domain Bacteria; phylum Myxococcota; class Myxococcia; order Myxococcales; family Myxococcaceae; genus Archangium_A. The sequence continues at coordinate 351 of VFKJ01001054.1, forward strand.
GCCGCCCGCGCCGCGCGCGCCACCACGTTCGCCAGCTCGCGCACGTTCCCCGGCCAGCGCCACGCCTGCAGCATGGTCCTCGCCTCGGCGCTCAAGGTCAGCCGCGGCCGGCCCACCGCCACCCGGGCGCGAGACACGAACGCCTCCGCCAGCGGGAGCACGTCGTCGCGCCGCGCGCTCAACGGAGGCACCTCGATCACGTGCACAAAGTGGTCGAGCCCTCTCCCCGACCCTCTCCCCCGCAGGGGAGAGGGAGACAGGCCTGAAGGTTCCCGCGAGGCGGTGGCCAGCAGCCGCGTCTTCACCCGGCCCAGCAGCTCCCGCAACGCAGCCGCCTCGAGCCGATCGACGTCGCGCGCGAGCACCCAGTCGCCCGCGCGGGAACTGGCGCGCGTCAGCCCCGGGGCGTCGAGCGCGGACACCACCGACAGCCTGCGTCCGGCGGCGCGCGCCAGCCCCTCGAGCAGGGTGCGGCGCCCCGAGCCGGGAGCGCCCACCACGCACACCGCGCCTTCGTCGGCGGTGAGCGACTCGACCAGCACCGAGAGGTGAATCATCGAAGGGTCGACGTAGACGGGCTCAAAGCGCTCCGCCTCGCCCATCAAGCTGTCCCAGCACGCGCCGATCAACGTCTCTGCGTCGAGCCCATCTTCGGGCGCACGCGCCACCGCCACCGACGCGCGCGGGCCGGCCACGCCCGGCAACCTCGAGAAGAGCGTGGAGAGCGCCTGCGCCGGCACCTCGGGCAACACCACCGCGAGCACCTCGCTGGTCAGCTCGCCGAAGCAGGCCGTGCCACCGGTGCGCTGCACCTCGTCCACCACGCGGCGCACCAGCGCCTGCCGCGCGGCCACGTTGATCCCGGGAGAGGCCACCAGCGCCAGCCCCAACGACCGGCTGACGCCCGAGCGGCGCACCTCTTCTTCGAGGCGGCTGAAGAGCTCTTCCGCGCCTGCCATGCGCGCGCGCGGCGGCGGCACCGGAGCCACCATGGTGAACAACAGCCTCGCGTCCCCCACCCGCAGCTCGTCGCCCGATCGCACCAGGCTCTGCGCGCTGGCCGGCACGTCGTTGACCAGCACCTCTCCGCCCCCGCGCAGGGGCTCGACCAGCACCCCTTCATCACGCGGCAAGAGCGAGACGTGCCGCTCGGCGAGGCCGGCGTCGGTGATCTCGATGCCGCTCTCCTTGGCCTGGCCGACGACCGCCGTCCGCCCGCCGTGGAGCTCCACCGACCAGGTGCGCCCAGGCGTGCCGATCACCACCGTCCATCGGTTCATGTTCTGGCTTCACTCATTTCTTGAAGAGATCCGCCTTGAGCACCACCGACCCACCTGCGGGCACCTTCACCGTTACCTTCCGCGTCACGCCCAGCTGATCGTTCTTGAGCACGAAGGTCGCGGTGCCCGCGGGCACTTCGATCGCCGGCAAGGGCGTGGTGCCGAGGTTCTTTCCCCCGAACGACACCTGCGCCCAGGGGTTGACCCGCACCGTCACCCGGCCGGTCTTCGCGGGCCGCTTCACGGAAGGCCGCTTCACCACCGGCGGCAGCCGCACCCGCACGCCCGCGTCGACGGGCGCCTCGTCTTCGGGCGCATCGAACTCGACCTGGGAGGGCACCACGAACTCCGCCACGGGCTCGGGCGGCACCGGCACCTCGACGGACGGCGCCCGCGGCCACAACGCCAGCAGCAGCACGAAGCCCACCAGCAGCGCCGTGCTGCTCCCCACCAGGATCGGCCAGATGAGCGATCTCGCGGAGTCGTCGGGAGGAAGCGGATCGAAGGTGCCGCGCACCGGCTGCAGCGAGGGGAACGAGAGGGGCTGGGTGCCGACCGGCTTGCGCGCGTGCAGCAGGCCGGTGGTGCCGAGCAACCCCTCGTCGATCGCGACCCCGGCGTTCGCGTCCATCGCCGCGTTCCCGAAGAGCGCCGCGAGGAAGCCCACGATGTCGCCGGGCACCACCGTCTGCGCGCTCGTCATCAGCCACGCCTCGAGCGCCTCGCTCATCGCCGCCGCGGTGCTGAAGCGCCCGTCCGGCTCGGAGGCGAGCGCGCGGGCCAGGATCTCGTTGAGCCCTCTGGGCAGGGAGGGGTTGGGCACGTAAGCAGGCCGCGTCGCCTGGGCTTCCTCGAGCGACTTCGGCGTGCCGGGCGGCTTCTCCAGCGTCAGCGCTTCCGACAACACCACGCCCATCGCGTACACGTCGGCGCGGCGATCGACCTCGGCCCCAGCGCGCGTCAGCTCAGGCGCCATGTACGAGAGCTTGCCCTTGGGCCTGCCCACCCGCGTCACCGCGCCGCTCATGGCCTTGGCGATGCCGAAGTCGACCAGCTTCACCACGCCTGAGAAGGCGACCAACACGTTCTCGGGGCTCACGTCGCGGTGGAGAATGCCCAGCGGCTTTCCCCGCGAGTCGGTCAGCTCGTGCGCGAAGTGGAGCCCCTGCAGCGCCATCGAAGCCAGCCGGGCCGCGATGCGGGGCGGCACCTTGAGCCCCTGCTGTCTGGCCGCCACCATCAGGTCGCGCAGCGAGCGCCCGTGCACGTACTCCATGGAGATGAACCAGGTGTTGCCCTCGTTCTCCAGCCCGAAGACCTGCGCGATGTGCGGGTGCTGTAGCTGGGCGGCCAGCCGCGCCTCGTTCAAGAACAGATCGATGAAGTTCTGATCGCTGGCGAGGTGCCGGAGGATCCGCTTGATCACCACCGTCTTGGTGAAGCCCGCCGGCCCCTCCTGGCGCGCGAGGAAGACCTCTCCCATGCCGCCGGTGGCGAGCAGCTTGAGGAGGCGGTAGCGGCCGAGGCTCTCCGACACGAGGCCTGAACCCTACACGAGCGGACGCAGGCGCCGCGCGGCCTCGAGCACGGTGACGCGATCGCGGTCGGCGCCCAGCCACGCGAAGAGCTTGCCCAGGCGCGCCAGCTTCACCCGGGCGCTGACCTGCAGGTCGCGCTGCTGCCGCACCAGCTCGGTCGGAATGCCATCGCTCTGGTCGAGCACGTCGATCGCGTGCAGCTCGAAGTTGAAGAGCGCGTCGCGCCGCAGGGAACGGAAGGCGGCCTCGACCAACAGCCAGGGCGCCGAGGTGGCGAAGGTGCCGATGAAGGGCAGCCCGGTGAGCGGCGCCACCGCCATGGGCAGCTCGATCAACGCCGCCTCGCCCCGGGAATATGGCGCCCGCAGCGAAGGCCGGTAGGGGGTGCGCGGGGCCAGCAGCACGCGCGGCGAGTCGAGGATGGCGCGCGAGGGGCGCCCCAGCAGCGACAGCGCGCCCATCACCGCGCCCTTGGCGAGGTAGTACGGCGTGGCCGGGAAGGTGGAGGAGTCGTACTCGTAGCCCCGGGCCGCCACCGCCGCGAGCAGGGGCGCGCTCAAGGTGTAGCCCGGCGCCCGGAAGCCCAGCGGCTTGACGCCCACCGTGCTCAAGGCCTCTTCACAGCGCAAGAGGTCAGCCTCGATCTGGGCCTGCGGCAGGCGCGAGAGCGCGTAGTCGTGGGAGTGGCTGTGGCTGGCCAGCTCGACCCCCGCGGCGTGCGAGGCCTTCAGCGCCTGCGCCATGCCGTCGGTGGCGACGTCGGCGCCGATCACGAAGAACGTCGCGGGCGCGCCGTGCTGCGCGAACAGCTCGAGCAACCGGGGAATGGCTTTGGTCGCCACCACGCTCCTGGCGCGCTCGTCGAGCAGGCTCTCCGGCAGCCCCTGGATGCGGCAGTAGTGAGGGAGCGAGTCGAGATCGACCGAGAGGGCAGACAGGCGCATCGCCGGTCACTCGCCGCGAACGCGGATCACGTAGACGAGCCGGGCCACGTTCTTGAGCACGTTGGGCACCCGCCTGAAGAGGTGAATCGAGGGCTGGCGCTTCTCTTCGAGCTGAATGGGGATCTCGCGCACGTCGAGGTTCTCGCGCCAGGCGCGCACCACGAACTCCGAGGCGAACACGTCCATGTCCACCACGCAGCGGGCGATCACCGGCATCAGCCGCGCGCGGCGGAAGGCCTTGAGCCCGTGGGTGTCGGTGCCCTTGAAGCCCAGGGTCAGCCGGAGCAGGCCGTTGTGCACCCGGGTGGCCACCCGGCGAATGAGGGGCCGCTTGTCGCTGGCGCCCTTGGCCGCCTTGGAGCCGATGATCAGGTCGGCCTCGCCGCGCAGCAGCGGGGGCACCACGTGATCGTAGAAGACCAGGTCGCACAGATCGATCTCGTCACACACGACGATCTCTCCGCGCGCCAGCTCAATGCCCTGCTTGAGCGCGACGCCGTAGTTCGGGCGGTCCGAATGGAACCACTTGAACCTCGGGTTGGCCTTCGTCATCCGCTCGAGGATCTCCTGCGTGCGATCGCGGGAGCCGTTCTCGGCGAAGATGATCTCGTAGTTCCAGCCACGGGCGTCGAGGCCAGCGGAGAGCTCCGTCGCCGCCTGCTCGACGATGGCCTCCTCGTTGTAGACGGGGATGACGATTGACAGCTGCGGAGAAGCAGACATGCGCCCGCGGCAGCTAACACGGACAATCGCCAGCGTCATGTTCGTCTAGTAGCCTGCTGCGCCTCGTGGATTCCTTTGAAGGAGACGCATGAAGGTCTCGTGTCAGTCCTGCAACTCAGTCCTCAACATCGACGACAAGAAGATCCCGCCTGGGGGCGCGCGCATCAAGTGCCCGAGCTGCCAGAGCGTGTTCCCGGTCAAGCCGCCTGCGCCGGTCTCCTCGTCGCCGGGCGTGGTCCCCCTGCCCGGGATCAGCGCGGCGGCCCCTCAGCGCCAGGAGTGGGAGGAAGAAGCGACGCGCGTCTCCAGCCTGCCCATTCCTTTGGCGGCGATCCCCGGCGCCACCACCGTGTCGGCGCCGCCGACGAACGTGAAGCACCCGCCTGCCCGCGCCGGCGCCACCGGGGCCGTGCCCCTGCCCGGCATCGGCGCAGCGCAGCCCCAGCGCCAGAGCTGGGAAGAGGAAGCCACCCGGGTGGGCGGCGTGCCGCTGCCCGGCATCAGCGCGGCGCAGCCCCAGCGCCAGAACTGGGAAGACGAAGCCACCCGGGTGGGCGACGTGCCGCTGCCCGGCCTCGCCGCGCCGCGCAAGTCGGTCGACCTCGATCTCGGGGGCGCCATTCCGCTGCCGGGCGTTCACTCTGCGCCCACGGCCGTCGCGCCCGCCTACGTGGCGCCGCCCCCGAAGGTCGCGCCCCGCGCCCCGGTCGTGCCGCTGCCCGGGCCCTCGTTCTCCGAGGGTGCCACCGCCATCGCGCCTGCCTACGTCCCCCCTCCGCCTCCGCCTCCACCGCGTGCGGCCGCCGGGGGAGCCATTCCCCTGCCGGGCGGCGCCAGGCCTTCGCAGCCCGCTCCGTTCGAGGCCTCCGTGCCGCTGCCCGGTCCGGCCGCCAGGGCCGCGCCGCCGCCCCCACCCATGCCGAAGGCCAAGCCTCCGCCGGTGAAGCCAGCGGCCAGCGCGAGCATTCCCCTGCCGGGCGCCGCGGCGAGCTCCTCCGATGGCCTCACCATGGGCGCCGGCATTCCGCTGCCCGGTGCCGCAGGGGGTGGCATTCCCCTCGACGACGGCTTCTCCACCGCGGGCGCGGGCATTCCCCTGCCGGGCGCCGCGGGCGATGGCTTTTCCATCGACGACGGCTTCTCGAGCATCCCGCTGCCGGGCGCTGGCGGCGATGACATTCCCCTCGATGACGGGTTCTCCACCGACGGCGCGGGCATTCCGCTGCCGGGCGGGAGCGCGCCGGCCAGCTATGACGACGGCTCGGTGCCGCTGCCTGGAGGTGGCGGCTACGACGACGGCTCGGTGCCGCTGCCCGGAGCTGGTGGCTACGATGACGGCTCCGTCCCGCCCGGCGAAAGCGCGTTCGACCTGGGTGAGGCGCCGCTCCCCGAGACCGGCAGCTTCGATGACATTCCGCTCCCCGGCGGCGACCAGCCCAGGCCCGAGTACGGCGGCGGCTTCGACTTCTCCGAGGCGCCTGCTGAAGAGCCGCCTGCTCCCGCGCCTGCAGGCGGCGGCTTCGAGTTCGATGCCCCCCCGCCCCCCGCGCCGGGCGGCTTCGACTTCGACCACGCGCCCGCGCCGGCGGCCCCCACCGGCTTCGAGTTCGGGGCGCCGCCCTCCGACCTGCCTCCGCCGCCCGCAGCGCCAGGGGGCTTCGAGTTCGATTCACCTGCGGCGCCGCCTCCGCCCGCCGCCGACTTCTCAGGCGCGTCGTCGCCTTCGAGCGGCGGCTTCGACTTCGGCAGTCCGCCCCCGGCCCCTGGGGGCAGCATGGGCTTTGGCGAGGTGGACTTCGGTGGGGGTGGCGACCTCGAGTTCGATCCCACCGGCGGTGGCGGCAACAAGGCCCCGGCGGCCGACGATCTCGAAGCCGACCTGAGCGCTCCGCTGCCGCAGAGTTCCGCCCCCACAGGGCCTTCCGATGGCCTGGAGATGTTGTCGTTCATCGACAAGTCGGCCAGGGAGGCCGGCGCCATCCCGGAAGATCAGCTCCACGTGCGCCGCTTCCACGTGAAGCGCCGCAGCGGCAAGGTCTTCGGCCCCTTCGAAGAGGCCGTGATCGTCAAGATGCTCGAAGACGGCCAGCTGCTGGGCAACGAAGAGGTCTCTCCCGACGCGGAGAACTGGCAGGAGATCGGCACCGAGCCCTCGCTGCAGGCGGTAATCCATGCGCGCTATGCCTGCGAAACCGCGCGGCTGACCGCCCGGTTGATCACCGCCGCCGAGGCCGGCACC
>VFKJ01000678.1 GCA_009885595.1 Myxococcales bacterium
GGACACTGAAGCCATGCGCGCTGCTGGTGGTGGCTGAATGGTGCGACGCACAATCGTTGACACCGAGCGTCAAATGGTGGATTTCGGGTCATCCATGTTGCAGTGCAGCATGGCGACGCAACTTCACTACGAGGGCAGCATGGAACTCAAAGGCGCAGTGGCAGTGGTTACGGGCGGAGCGAGTGGCATCGGCGAGGCGGTCGCCAGGGGCATGGCGCTGCAGGGCGTCAAGGTCGTCATCGGCGACATGGACGCGAAGGGCCTCGAGCGGGTGGCTGGCGAGATCACCAGCGCCGGCGGCACCGCGCTGTTCGCGAAGTGCAACGTCACCAGCGACGAAGACGTCGCCAACCTGATGGATCTGGCGATCGAGAAGTTCGGCCAGCTCAACATCTGCGTGGCGTCGGCCGGCATCATCAAGGACGGCCTCATGATCAACCCCGACAAGGAGACCGGGAAGATCAAGCGCGCCATGACCACCGAGCAGTTCAAGGCGGTCGTCGACGTCAACCTGGTGGGCAGCTTCATCACCATCCGCGAGGCGTCGATTCGCATGGCGAACAACCCTTCGTGGAAGGGCCTGCTGGTGCCCATCTCGTCGGTGAACAAGGAAGGCCAGACCGGCCAGATGAACTACGCGTCGGCGAAGGCGGCCATCGCGCTGTGGCCGAAGATCATCGTGGGCGAGTTCCAGATGAAGAACATCTCGAACATCCGCTGCGTGGCGATCGCCCCCGGCTACGTGGGCACGCCGATGGTCAAGGGCATGAACCAGGAAGCCCTGGGCAGCATCTTGAAGGGCGTGCACATCGGCCGGCTGATCGAGCCCTCCGAGATCGCCGACCTCATCATGTTCGCGGCGAAGAACGAGGCGATCGACGCGACCTGCCTCGAGATCACCGGCGGCCTCATCTCCAACGGCCTGGCCAAGTAACCCACCACTTCAAGGAGCAATCACATGAGCAAGGTCAGCATCGTCGGGGCGTACAATTCGAAGTTCGGGTCGCTCATCGAGGTGAAGGACATGGTGTCCTTCAAGAAGAAGATCGACAAAAACTCCTTCTACGATCTCATCATCGAAGCGGGGCGCGGCGCGATCGCCGACTCCGGGCTCGACGCGAAAGACATCGACGCGGTCTGGGTGGGCGCCTGCTCGCCTTCCCGCTTCGTGAACCAGGAGCACGTGGCCCCGATCGCGGTGGGCATCGACCCCGCGCTGCGCTTCAAGCCGATGACCCGCACCGAGTGCGCCTGCGCGTCGTCGTCGGTCGCCATCTACGACGCCACCTACGCGGTGGAATCGGGCCGCTTCAAGAACGTGCTCGTCATCGGCGTGGAGAAGATGAACCTGCTCGACACGCCCGCGATGACCGCGGCGCTTGCGTGCAGCTCGTACTACCCGGAGGAGGGCGGCAAGGGCATGACCTTCCCCGGCCTCTTCGCCGAGCTCGCGAAGGCGTACATCGCTCACTACAAGTTCTCGGAGAGCGAGTGGCGCACCCAGGCCGCGCACGTGGCGGCGCTGTGCTACCGCAACGCCTCGAAGAACCCGCTGGCGCACATTCAGAACGGCCCGCAGACGGCCGCCGAGATCCTCGCGCTGCCCGAGAGCGGCAAGGGCTCGAACATGATGGTGGCCGCGCCCCTGCGCCTGCACGACTGCTCGCTGGTCACCGACGGCGCCGCCGCAGTGGTGATCACCTCGACCCAGAACGCGAAGGCCAACCGCAAGAAGGTGGTGGAGATCGCCGGCATCGGTCACTCCGAGGAGTACCTGCCGCTCTCCAAGCGCCCCCACCTGTGGGAATTGGAGGCGGGCAAGAACGCGGTGGCCAAGGCGTACCAGGAGGCCGGCATCACCGCGGAAGACCTCGACATCGCCGAGGTGCACGACTGCTTCACCATCAACCAGCTGCTCACCACCGAGGCGCTCGGCCTCTCGCAGGACGGCAAGGCGGGCATGGACTACGTCAACGGCCGCTTCACCGCCGATGACGAGAAGGTGTGCATCAACCTGTCGGGCGGCCTGAAGGCGAAGGGCCACCCGGTGGGCGCCACCGGCGCGTCGATGCACGCGCTCGTCTACAAGCAGCTGATGGAGGAGCCCATCGGCCAGGCGCCGACGAAGAAGACGCCGAAGATCGGCGTCACCTTCAACGTGGGCGGCTCCGGGGTGACCAACGCCGTCACCGTGCTGCGCCGGGTGAAGTGACCCCTCTTCTCCCTCTCCCTGCGCCAGCGGCTGGTGAGAGAGGCGCCTCGACTCCGCTCGGCGTGAACGGAATCGGCCGAACCCGTTCAGCCCGAGCGGA
>VFKJ01000673.1 GCA_009885595.1 Myxococcales bacterium
CGTAATCGCGTGATGACGTTTTCCGCTCGGATTGAAGAACGTCATCACGCGATTACGTTGCTCGAGACCTGCGCCGGACCCCACCTCGTCAGCACCACGACGCTGAGGATCCGAGAATCAGGGTGCTCCGCGCCGAGAGGCCATTCCGCTCAGGGCAAGGAGGAGATCCTTCCCACCTTGCTCTCCTCGAGCGTTTTTTCCTTGGAAGCTGGGGACCCCGCTGCGCTCCAAGTGGGTTCGCAAGTGGGGCAACCTCGGCTGAGCATGGCGCCGGCGTATGACCTGCGCCCACTGAACAGCTGTGCACACGTATTACATGCGGGCCCTGCGCCCTGTCCTGACCGCTCCCAGCGTCACTGCGGCTTGCGCGGGTGGATCAGCGGCCGGCTGTCGTCGACGCCCGTGCCGGGACGCCTGGCGACGACCCCGGGCTTGGCCGGGTGAATGTTGGGCCGGCGCTCATCGACTTCCGGGCGAGCACCCGTGCCGGGACGCTTGGCGACGACCCCGGGCTTGGCCGGGTGGATGTTCGGGCGCCCGTTGTCGTTCGCCTTCCAGCCCGCTGCCGGCTTGTCCACTGCCGCCTTCGCCTTCTGGGAGACCTCTCTGACCTCGGCTCGGGAGGGCATCGAAGGGGCTGCGGACGAGGGGCGCTTCGCTGAGATGGGCATGAGGTTCACCGTTGGAGGTTGTGGCGTGAAGTGAAGGCGTGTCGCAGATCAGCCGAGCAACATGTGGCGTACGATGTCCGTGCCGGGCCGATAGATGAGCGGGCTGGCATCGGGGATCTTGAACATGGCGGCCAGGATGGTCCGCGTATTCGGGGAGTCGCCCAGCCCCAAGTTTCCGTGGGCGTCGATGTAATCCATCACCGCTCCGCGCTCGACCTTGTTCCCGCCGATCATGAACCTGAGAGGCTCGCCGTTCGTGGTGACGACCTCGAGCTTCTGCAACGCGGACGCGGAGGTGGGCGCGAACGTAATCCACAGCTCGTTCTGAGGCTCGCCACCCGTGGACGCTCTGATGATCGCGGTCGCCGTGCCCCGCGTGCCAGTGGCTTCCAGGCGAAGGGTGTTCTCGTCGGTCCCCTTCTCGATGTCGAAGACGGTCTTCCCTCCGTCGATGATGGCGCCGAACTTCGGCGCGTCGGGCGCGACCTGCGTCGGCCGCAACTGGGCGAACACGCCGTTCCACACCTTCGTCGAGAGGGCGTGCGTCACGGTCTTCAGGTCGTTCGTCTTTCCGCCGATGACGAAGGTGCTGCCATGCTGGCTGAGGGGTACGGAATCGCGACTCGCTGGCTTCGCGGTCCAGCCGGCCGGCGGCTTCTTCTCGCTCGGCTCTGCTGGCTTGGCCTGTTCCGAAGGTGCTCTTTCGGACACGACGGGGGATGTACGGTTGCCTGTGATGCGGGTGGGCATGGGGGCGTTGCCTCGAGGGTGAAAGACGAGCAGCGGCGCCGAGACAAGCAAAGAGGGAGGGCCCGGTCAAACGGTTGGGCCGAAGCCCGCGCGCTCAGGCCCCATTGGCTTGATGTGCCGCTTCCCCGGAAACGAGAACTGAACGTCCTCGCCCCGGTGGTGGTGGTGGCGATGAAAGACGCGCTTCAGCTCAGCCGCACGCCCTGGGCGGCGAGCTTGCCGGACACGGCCGCTTCGGCGTTGACCCAGTCCTGGAAGGGCGAGCCGTTCTTGAAGTTGCGGCGGGCGGCGCAGCGGTAGGCTTCCTTGCGCACCAGCACCATGAACTCGGCGCGCGAGAGGGTGCGCGCGGGGGGCGCCTCGACCACCGGCCGCGCCACCGGCATCGGCGCGGCCAGCGTCTCGACCACCACCGGGGTGAGCGCCGTCTGCTCGGGCAGGGCCTCAGCGGAGCGCTTCACCTTCTTCGAGGTCGCGGCGGTGGTGGTGGTCTTCTTCGACTTGGACTTCGACGGCTTCTTGGTGGTCATGAGGGGTCCCCCGAATGGTGCAGTGCGCGGCGCCCTGATCAAGTCCCCGCGGTGGCGGCGCAATGGGCTGCGGGGCGAGCCATAGATCACATGAGGGGGGCTTCCGTCAAAGCGCACCGTGTCGATTTTCCGAGCAAGTTCTGGAGCGTGCGGAAGGTGAGGCTGGCAGACTTGATCGGTCGGCTGCCGCCAAGGGGCCGAAAGACTTGATCTGTGCCTGAGTTTGAAGAGGGCTTCCCCCCAAAACCCATGTCCGTCCGTCAACTCGCCGCCCTGCTGGACACGCTCCCCATTGCCTTCGTGGCCCACGATCAACTGGGCAAAGTCGTGCTCTGGAACCCGGCGGCCGAGCTGCTGCTGGGCTGGTCGCGCGATGAGGTGCTGGGCCGCGCTTCCCCTCTGCCCGAGAAGGTGACCCGCGCCCCGGTCCCCGCCTCGCCCGCCCACGTCCCCGTGGTGCAGGTGCTCAACCGCGCCGGCGTCACCATCGAGGTCGCCGCCGCCAGCATGCCCCTGACCGACCACGAAGCGTCAGCGGTGGCGCTCTGGGTTCCGCACGGCCCCACCGGGCTGGACGGCGCCCGGCTGCGCGCGCTGTTCGAGAACGCGCCGGACGGCATCGTGGTGGTGGACCCCAGGGGCGTGGTCATGGAAGCGAACCCGGCCATGGAAACCCTGCTCGGGTGTGCCCCGGACGGCCTGGTGCAGCGCACGGTGGCCGACTTCCTCGAGGGCCACGGCCCGCTCACCCCCACCCAGCCCTTCGGGACCCAGAGCGCGGAGACGGTGCTGCTGCGCCGCCGCGACGGTTCCCCGCTCACCGCAAGGCTCACCACCGCGCCCATCGGCGGGCAGCGCACCGTCGGCTTCTTCCGCGACATCACCGGGGCGCGCCGCAACGAGCTCGAGCGGCGGCTCTTCTCCCGGGTGTTCGAGACCTCGGGCGAGGCGATCCTCATCACCAACGAGCACAACGCCATCATCGCGGTCAACGAGGCCTTCACCCGCATCACCGGCTACGCGGTCGACGAGGTGCTGGGCAGGAACCCCTCGATCCTCCAGTCGGGCCGGCACGACCAGGCCTTCTACACCACCCTGTGGGAGGCCCTGAAGGCGCAGGGCATGTGGCGCGGCGAGCTGTGGAATCGGCGCAAGAGCGGCGAGACCTACTGCGAGTGGACCACCATCAACGCCATTCGCGACGCGCACGGCGCGGTGACCAACTACGTGGCCGTCTTCGCCGACATCACCGCGGTCAAGGACAGCCAGGCCCAGGTCACCTACCTGGCCGAGCACGATCACCTCACCGGGTTGCCCAACCGCACCCTGCTGCGAGACCGCCTGGCGCAGGCCACCGCCAACGCGCAGCGCAGCAACCAGCAGGTCGCGCTGATGATGGTCGACCTCGACGGGTTCAAGGGCATCAACGGCACCCTGGGGCCGTACGAGGGCGACACCCTGCTGATGGAGATCGCCTACCGCCTCAAGGACGCGGTGCGCGAGGGCGACACGGTGGCGCGCATGGGCGGCGACGAGTTCGCCATCGTGCTCACCGCGCTCGACAGCGCCGCCGAGTCCCTCGCGGTGGTGAGCAAGGTGCGCGCGGCCATCGCCGAGCCGCTCACCGTGGGCGGCCACGAGCTGTCGGTGACCGCGTCGATCGGCATCGCCATCTTCCCGCAGGACGGGGCCACCGCGAACATCCTGCTCAGCCACGCCGACTCTGCGATGTACACGGCGAAGGAAGCGGGGCGCGACACCTCGCGCTTCTTCACCGAGGCGATGAACAGCCGCACGCACGATCGCATGACCCTCGCCAGCGCGCTGGGCCGGGCGCTCGAGCGCGGTGAGTTCAAGCTGCAGTACCAGCCGCAGCGGCCCATCGTGGGCAACACCATGCTGGGCGCCGAAGCGCTGCTGCGCTGGCACAGCCCCGAGCTGGGGCTGGTGCGCCCCGACCGCTTCATCCAGCTCGCCGAGGAGACCGGCGCCATCCGCGCCATCGGCGCCTGGGTGCTGAAGGAGGCCGCGCAGAAGGCGAAGGCCTGGAACCTGCCCGTCTCCGTCAACCTCTCGGTGGTGCAGCTGCAGGACCCCGAGTTCTTCGCCAGGGTGACGCACGTGCTGGAAGAGACGGGCGTCTCGCCGACGCTGCTCGAGCTCGAGGTGACCGAGAGCGTGGTGATGAAGGACGCCGCCGCCACCACCGAGCTGCTGAGCCGGCTCAAGGGGCTGGGGTTGCGCCTGGCGATGGACGACTTCGGCACCGGCTACTCCTCGCTGGCGCAGCTCAAGCGCCTGCCGCTCGATCGGCTGAAGATCGATCGCGCCTTCGTGCGCGAGGTGATGACCGACCTGGCCGACCAGGCGGTGGTGGCCGCGGTGATCGCCATGGGCCACGCGCTCAAGCTGCGCATCATCGCCGAGGGCGTGGAGACGCAGGACCAGCGGGTGCTCCTCGCCGGGCTGGGCTGCGACGAGGTGCAGGGCTACCTCACCGGCTACCCGGTCGACCCGGAAGAGCTCGAGGCCGAGCGCCGGGCGAGCCTTGACAGCTCCGGGGGCGGCCTCACCTTGAGTCGGTGAACGAGCTCCGCATCACCGACCCGCGCGTGCGCGACGCCATCGCGTCCTTCGACCGCGCCGACTTCCTCCGCCCCGATCAGCAGATCTTTGCCGATGAAGATCGGCCGCTCGACATCGGCGAAGGGCAGACCACCAGCCAGCCGTCGCTGATCGCGTGGACGCTGGAGCAGCTCGACTTGAGGCCGGGCGCGCGCGCCCTCGAGGTGGGCACCGGCTGCGGCTACCAGACGGCGCTGCTCTCGAAGCTGTGCGCCGAGGTCTACAGCGTGGACATCGTCGAGCCGCTGGTGCGCGGGGCCGCCGTGGTGCTGGGCCAGCTCGGCTGCGCCAACGTGAAGCTGCGGGTGGGTGATGGGTATCGCGGCTGGCCCGAGGCGGCGCCGTTCGATGCCATCGTGGTGTCCGCGGGCGCGATGGGGGTGCCGCCGCCCCTGGTCGAGCAGCTCGCGCCCGGGGGCACGTTGATCATTCCCGTGGGCGCGGCCGACGACATGTCGCTGGTGCGGATCAAGAAATCGGCGCAGGGCGTGCTCTCCCGCGAGCGCCTGCTCGCCGTGCGGTTCGTGCCCCTGGTCGGGCCGAACGCCGCGCGCCTCTCGCCTTGAGTGAGGTGTCGCGGCGCTGGAAAGATCCTGCGTGAGGGAACCTCATCACCCACGAGTCTGAAGGAGTAGAGGGTCAGTCAGCGCGCGCCCTGGCTGCTGTGCACGAGCTGTCCGCCGTGAGGGGGGGGAGGGCATGTACACGACAGACGGCAGCATGTTCGAAGGACTCTTCCTTCGAGCACTCCGCGTCGAACCCGGCAGCGAGCTGGCCGTGGACTTGTGTCGCGTCGGCTTCGACGTGACTCGGCTTCAGTCCCACTATGACATCTCGGTTTGGGTCGCGAGCGTCGACGTGGCGTCGCGCCACGTCTATCCCCAGGAGGACCGTGATGAAGCGTGGAGGCTCCTTGGGCGTCGCTTCATCGAGGGCTACTTCAAGACGGCGATTGGGGCCGTCATCGCAGCGGCGATTCCCTTCATGCGTGCCAGTCGGTTCGTCGAGCGGGTCCCGTTCTTTCTCCGAACCGGCCTCCGGGGCAGCAGCTGCGAGGTGGACTTCTGTGGCCCGGGGCACGCCGTTCTCAGATTCATCGGTCCGCATTCACGATCCGCGATCCTGATGGGGGGCGTGCTCGAGGTCTGCTTCGAGCAGCTGGGCGAACAAGTCACGTGCACGCCCACGGAACTCGTCGGCGACGACTCTCTGCTCGAAGTCCGGTGGAACGAGCGCACCTTGAGTTGATCAGCGGGCGACGCGGAACCGCACCACGCCGCCGTACAATCCCACGCCCCACGCCTCGTCACCTCGCAGGAAGAGCGCGCCGGTCAGCTCCGTCGGGGGCGCGCTCGAAGGCGTGGTGGTGAAGGAGCTGTCGATGCGCAGCGCCGCGTCCACGCCCCGGAAGAGCAGCGCCGACTCGGCGTCGACGGGCAGCACGCGGGTGAACTCCCCTTCCGTCAGCACCGCGCTGGTCCACGCGCCGCCGCTGGTGCGCGTCGCCACGGTGCGGCCGCTCACCAGCCACACCCGGCCAAAGCCCACGGCGAGATCGCTGATGTCGGTGGTCACGCCGGCATCTTCGGCAACCCACACACCCGCCGCCTCGGAGCGCAGCACGGTGCCACCTTCGCCCGCCGCCCACACCGTCCCGTCCACCGGGTTGCCCGTCAGAATCGAGAGGCCCACTCCGGCGTCGAACGGCAGGCGCGTGCCGCTGTCGAGGTTGGTGTCGATGAGTTGCTGGCCCCCCGTGCGGATCACCACGCGCTGATCAGACACCACGTACATGCCCCTGGCCCCAGAGAGCGTGAGGGGCAGCTTCACCGCGTTCGAAGAGAGGCTGGTGTCGGTGAGGTGCGCGAACCCGCCCCCGTCCGGTCTCTCCCAGAGCGCGACCTGCCCCGGCTCGAGGCTCTTCACCCGCGTCCAGCCCGCATCGGTGCGGCCCCAGAGCGCGTTGGTCGTCACCCCGAACAACTGCGGCACGCTGGCCACGTCCTCGAAGCCCACGTCACAGTCGGAGCGCGGAACCCAGGTGGACCCCTGGCGCTCCCGGATGCAGCCCCGCTCACCGACCACCCAGGCATTGCCCGACGGAGGAGCCCAGACGCCGTAGAGGTAGCCGTTGCCGAAGCTTTGGATGCGGGTGGTGGCGGCGCCGGCGTCGGTCAAGTCGACCACCAGGCCGTAGCTTCCCACCGCGATGCTCCCGTTGGCATACGGCGCGCCGGCGTAGACGTCGCCTGGCCCCTGGCTGCGCCACAGCGGGGCCCACCCGGCATTGCGCTCCCAGATTTCGCCCGAGAGGGCGCTGATACCCGCCAGCACGCCGCGGTTCGGGTCGGTCCAGAGCGTCTGGGGATGGAAGGAAGAGCCCAGGCCCCCGTCGGTGTCCACCAGCTCGTACTCCAGGCCGCCGTCGCAGGGGTGCATGCGGCCGAAGCGGGGCGGCGTCACGCCATCGGAATGGCACGCCACCACGCACTCCTCGGGCCCGGTCTCGGCCACGGCCACGCAGAGTTCATCCCCGGCGGCGGTGTACCGGGGGCGGGGGCTGGTGGCCGCCCAGGGCATCGCCGACGCGCCATGCACCCGGGCGATCCACAGGTTCGAGGCGCCGCACTGGAGTTGGTAGATGTTCTCCTTCGTCCCCTCGATGGTCGACCAGGCGCCGTTCCACTTGTGCAGGCGGTCGAGGGTGCCCTGGAAGTGATCGGCGCCGAAATACACGTCGGAGCCATGCCCGCAGATGGAGTTGAAGTTGAGAGTGGGATCCTGGCTGTGCGAGGTCCACTTCGCGCCATCGAAGTGCACCACCGTGCCCTTCTCTCCCCCGACCCACACGTCGGTCGGGCTGGTGCCCCACACGCTCCTCAAGGTGACGCCGGTGGGCCGCGGGTGGTCCCAGCACCAGTCGCCGTTGCAGACCAGTCCGTCGGGGCCGTCGATGCTGCCTCCGCCAGTCCCGCCGCCGGTCCCTCCGGCGTCGCTGGCGCCGCAGATCCACACCCCGGCGTCCCGGCAGCTCGCCAGGCGCGCGTCGAAGTCGAGGCAGGAGCACAAGGCCAGGGCGCCCAGCAACGAAGCCGCGCGAAGGAGGCTCATGGAAACACTCCGCTCAGGCCGAGCGTCGCGCCCGAGCCGGTCACGCTCACCTGCGGGGTGAGGGGCGGCGGGTCACCCCCGAGCAGGAAGAGCACGCCGGCGGTCACCAGCGCCGCCGCGCCCACGCCGACCATCGTCCACCCAGAGAGCTGAAGGGTCTTCCCGTCGCTGGCGAGCTGCAGCGCCGTGGGCTCGTCGACCTGCGCAACCTGCGCGAAGTTCGAGCTGGCCACTCCCAGGGTGACGCCCGCGCCCGCCCCCAGCGCCACTCCCGCGACGAGCGGGATCCACGCGTGGCGGCGGGGCCCTTGCTGCGGAGGCGGGGGTCGAAGTTTTCGGGCCAGCCGCAGCGCCGCGGCCTCCAGCGCCTGCGCCAGGGCGCGCTGGCCCGAGGCCTCCACGCGCTCGTCGGCCAGGGTCTTTCCATCGCGCGCCGACAGCACCCGCAGGCTGCCCTGGTAGCTGTCGTCGAGGCGCGCCAGGTTCGCGGTGAGAATGGCGTCGCACCCCATGGCGGCGCCCAGCTCGGCCATGCAGTTGGTGGCCTCCTCGGCGCAGCCCAGCAGCTGCTTCTGCCGCTCGAGCCCCAGCACCGCGGCGATGTCGCGGGTGGTGAGCACCTCGAAGCCCTCGCTGCGCAGGGTGCGCGCCACTTCCCCGGCGTAGAACGCCGCCAGGTCTGCCGGGATGTTGACGGTGGCCCACTCGGGAGCGGCCAACTTCCCGGGCACAGCGGAGAGACTGGCCACGAGGACGGCGATCGACACGCTCACAGGGGCGTCACTCTACCCAGCGCCAGCGCCTTGCAACCGAGGTTGTTGGTGGCCTTAGGCGCTGACTTTAGAAGGCGAAGAGCAGGCCGACCTTGAGGCCCGGGTAGCCCGCTTCGACGCGCAGCCCCACGCTCCGCGCGAACATCCAGTTCAGGCCGATGGCGCCTACGAAGTCCGGGTAGAACGGGAGCGCGTCTCCAGGCCAGAAGCGCAGCGCCACGCCGGCCTTCACGTACGCGGCGAAGGTGTCGGTGAAGTGGAAGGTCCACAGCACCGAGACGGGGACCCACAAGCCGAAGAAGTTCTGGTAGCCGGTGAAGAAGATGGCGTCGGCGCCGAAGTCGAGACCGAACTCGTCGTTGACCGGAGGAATGAAGCCGTCCCTCAAGATCGGAATGTAGAGGCTGGCACCCACGCCGATCGGGAAGCCACCGCGGCCGAAGTGGCCGTAGGGGAGCACCCCGTGCACGGACAGCAGCAGGGGC
>VFKJ01001182.1 GCA_009885595.1 Myxococcales bacterium
CGCTCGGGAAAGGTGGCCAGAAAGCGGAACGGCGCTTCCGCGGGATCCACGTAGAACCCCGAGCCCCGCACGCCCGCGCCGAGCGCGCGAGCCAGAAGCCACCACCCGATGACCACGAGCACGAACGGCGCGAGGCTCGCCAGGCGACGGCGCAGCGGGGCGCGGTCGAAGGCCAGCGCGTACGCCACCAGGTAGGCGAACGCGCCCAGCCCCCCTTCGCCAGACAGCAGCGCCAACCCCAGGCACAGCGGCGCCAGCACCCACCCCGGGCGAAAGGCGCGGGTCCTCGCGCGGTGGTGAAGCAGCACGGCGGCGATCCCGAAGACCGCGGCGAAGAGCGCGTTGCGATTGGCCAGCCACCCCACCACCAGGCCGTGCGCGTCGTCCACGGCGAAGAGCAGGCCGGCCAGCGCGGCGAGCGGCGCGGTCGGGAGGACCGCCCGGTACAGCGTCAGGACGAGCGCCACCAACGCGCCGTAGAGCAACAGGCTCTCGAGGTGAAAGAGCCAGGGGAGCTCTGGCAGCACGGCGTAATCGAACCAGGCGCTCAGCGAAGAGAGCGGCCGGAAGAAGGCGAGCTTCAGGCGCGGTGAGCTGAACCAGGGCAGGAACCCGCGATCGAGCAGCACCCGCCGCTCCTCCGCATCACCGGAGACGAAGCGATAGAGCTCGGCCGGACCTCGCTCGACGGGGGCGTAGCCGCGCGCGAGGGCGCGGTGAAAATGATCGTCCATCGCCAGCCCGTTGCCCATCGAAGGAGCGGTGAGCAGCAGGCCCGCGGCGATCACGAAGAGCGTGGCACCCGGGCCCAAGAGCACGCTCCAGAGCCGCGTGCGCAGCGGTGCCGGGGTGGGCTTCACCGCTCGTTGAGCGAGATGCGAATGCCCCGCAGCATCGCCCCGAGCTCGCCTGCGTTCGCCGGGCGATCGGCAGGCTTCTTCTCCAGCAGCTTGAGCAGCACGTGCTCGATCTCCTCGGGGAGCTCCGGGTTGCGCGTGCGCGGCCGCGGCGGTGCCTCGGTGGCCTGGGCGACCAGCAGCCGCGTCAGCTCCGGGTGATCGAACGGCAGGGTGCCGGTGAACAGCTGGTACGCGGTGACGCCCAGCGCGTAGAGATCGGTCGAGGCGGTCACGTCGGAGAACCCGTTGATCTGCTCCGGTGACATGTACTCGGGCGTACCGGCGATGGTGCCCATCACCGTGACGCCGGGCTGGTTCATCTTTCGCGCGATGCCGAAGTCCATCACCTTCACCTCACCGCTTCGGGTGACGAAGAGGTTGTGCGGCTTGATGTCGCGGTGCACCACGCCGCGCTCGTGCGCGAACTGGAGCCCGCTGCAGGCCTGCTCGAGGTAGCGCAGGCAGGCCTCGATCGGCAGGGGCTTGCCGGTGTCGTTGATGATCGACGCCAGGTCCTCGCCCTCGAGCAGCTCCATGGTGAGGTAGCGCCACTCGCCCTGCGCGCCCAGGTCGAACAGGCGAATGATGTTCGGGTGGCTCAAGATGCGCGAGAGCGAGAGCTCGAGCTTGAAGCGCGCCACCATCGTCTCCAGGTCGGACGCGGTCGCCGGCGAGAAGAGCTTGATGGCCACCGGCTCGTTCAGCTCGGTGTCGAGCGCGCGGTACACCGAGGCCGAGCCGCCTTCGCCGATCAACGCCTCGAGCTGGTAGCGGCCCGCGAAGCGCTGCCCCACCGCCGGCGGGCGCGAGGGGGAAGAGGCGATGGGCGGCCGCGAAGGCGACGACTTCCGGGGCTCCGCCGGAGGAGGCGGGCGACGCTCGATCTCCACCTCCACCGGCCGCTCGAACTCGCCGGTGTCGAACTGGTGCTCGCGGGTGCCGGTGTAGCGATCGGAGAAGGGCTCGAGCGGCAAGCCGCCCGACTGGGGGTCGATCAGCTTCCCATGCCAGCTGGCCACCTCGGTCCGCGCGGGGTCTTCGCCGTGGAACAGCTTTCCGTTCGCGCGGCGGATGCCGGTGGCGGTGGCGAAGTAGCCGACGATCTTCATGCTGGTGCCGAAGCGCAGCTTGTCGATCAACGTGACGTCGCGCGGGTCGGCCATCGCCAGGTGCAGCTGCCGCTCCACCAGCTTGAGGGGGGCCACCTTCCACCGCTCGGCCAGCTCCTGCGTGAGCGCCTTGGCCGCCTCCGGGGTGCTGCCCTGCACCAGGTCTTCATCGGTGATGAAGCCGATGCCGCTGTGCTCCGACAGCGTCTTGACGATGTCGAGGTCCTTGACGAAGTTTCCGGCGATCAACGCCTCGATCAAGATGGGCTCGCTGCTCCCCACCTCGGGCTGCTCGCGCAGCAGCTTCTCGAGCTGAACCTGCTGCAGCAGGCCCCTGGTGATGAGCAGGTCCTGCAGCTTGGGCTTGAAGGCGCGAATGAGCCCCGACACCGATGACACCGGCGCCAGCCCAGGCGCTCCGGGAGCGGGCGTGGGTGAGCTCTTCAGGCCGCTGGGCGAAGAGGAAGGGACCGCGGCGTACTGACCCGAGCCGCTGGCGGCGCGCGGGGGCGGGGAGGCCGACAGGGTGCTCAACCGCTCCTGGGCCTCGGTGTCTTTGGGGAAGGCCTGCAGCACCGAGCGGTACACCGAGGTGGCCAGCCGCACCTTTTCGCTGCGCACGAAGGACTCTGCGAGCTCCTTCATCGCCGTCGCCTCCGCGACCGAGGAGGGCGCGTAGCTGATGAAGGGCATGAAGTACGCGGACAGCGTCTCCAGCGGCAGGTGGAGGGTGTGGGCCACCCGCACCGCATGCACGCACGCGTCGCGGTAGCGCGCGGAGGTGGGCGTCACCTGGAGCAGCGCCGCCAGGCATTCCTTGTGCGCGCCGCCCCGCTGAAAACAGACCGCCGCGTCCCACGGCCGCTGGGCCTGCAGGCAATACCGCGCAGCGTCGAGCTGTCGGTTGAGGCTCATCGCCAGACGCACGGCGCCGTCCCACTGGCGCTCATTGACGTATGCAGACAAGGCCTTCTCGAGGAAGCCTTGCGCCTCGAGTTTTGCCGCTTCACTCATGTCGAGGTCAGCCCCCCAGGCCGTGGTGCCAAGCGTTACGAAGGGTACACGTCCACTCGGGTAGCGTCGAGAGCGTCTCGCGCCCGGCTTGCGCCGCTTTTCCCTTTGTGTACCGGTCGTTTAGCGGGGTCGAAAAGTTGGCGCGCGGTCGCACGTCCCGCGCATTAGCGAGGATGGAGGCCCCCCTGATTCGGGCCCCTTCCAAGGGGCACGCGTGATGCTGGGTCTGGATCTGTCGGGCGCTCGTCGAAGGCCCGAATGACAGCCGCTGAACGAGGTCATCGACCCAGCGGCAGGCAACGAGTCGAAGTACGCCGTGGACCGACTCCACGCCGCGCAGTGAGTAGCGTGGCACCGGACCGCTCTCAACGACGTGCTTCGGCTCCGTTGCGTTTCTCTTTTCAGAGCCGGCCCGCGGCGAGCTCTTCGCGGAGAAACTCGATGGTGCGGCGGCGCGCGTCGGCGTCGCTCACGAGCAGCTGGTAGCCGAAGTCTGCGCGGGCGGCGGTGAGATCGTAGTGGTGCGAGGTGCCCAGCTGCGCGGCGATCATGCGCGTTATCGCCGGCTCTCCCGCGAGCCCGAAGAGCCACCACACCGCCTCGAGCACGGCGCCGACCGCGTAGGCCACTGGCAGCTTCACCCGGCGCGTGACCGGCCGCACGCCGAGGTCGGCGAGAAGTTCTCCCACCCAGGCCTCGGTCTTCACCGGCGTTCCCTGGCTGATGAAGTACGCCTTGCCGGCCGGCTTCGGTGCGGGGCCCGCCAGCGCGTCGAGGGCGAGGAGGTGAGCGTGGGCCGCGTTGTCGACGTAGGTGACGTCGACCTCGCTCCCTGCGCCAACCCAGGCGAGGCGCCCGGCCTTGGCCCGCTGAACGAACCGCGGGAGGAAATGCGGGTCTCCGGGCCCGAAGATGAGGGGTGGCCGAAGGGCGCAGGTGACGAGGTCCCGCTTCCCGTTCGCCGCCAGCACCCGGCGCTCGGCCTCGGCCTTGGTGCGCGGGTAGTGCGCCAGATAGCGGGTGGGGTAGGGCGAGGACTCGTTGGCGTGCACGGCGTCGCTGCCGTCGAAGGTGACCGAGGATGAGCTGGTGTAGACGAAGCGCCTCGCGCCGTACTGCGCGGCGGCGTCGAGCAGGTGCTGGGTGGCGGTGATGTTGCTCGATTCGTAGTCACTGGCCTTGCCCCAGACGCCGGCCTTGGCGGCGACGTGGATGACGGCGTCGACGCCCTCAACTGCCTTGCGTGCGACGGCGGCGTCAGCGAGATCGCCCTTCACGTGGGTGCAGCCCAGCGCGAGGAGTGCGGGATAGTCATTGCGGGCGACCGTCCTGACCTCATCGCCGCGAGCGCGCAGCATCCGCGCGATCACGCCGCCAACGAATCCTCCGGCACCCGTCACGAGGATCACTTTCTGTCTCCCTCTCCCCCGCGGGGGAGAGGGTCGGGGAGAGGGCTGACCCTCTTCTCGGCCCACACCGCGAGCGCTTCCCGCTCGAGCTTGGCGTTATGCCGGCGATCGACGGGCAGCTTGCCGAAGTGCAGCAGCGCCGAGTGCACGCCGTCGATCCCGAGCCGCTGATTCAACGCGCTGACCGTCGTCGCTTCCCAACCCTCGGGAAGCCGCGGCTTCACGCCATCGACCTCGAAGATCACCACGCCACGTTGCTGCCCGCGCTTACCCACGCCGACGAACGCAGCGCGCTTGAACAGGCCTTCCTCGGCCATCGCCTCGACCGGGATCGAGTGCAGCGTGCCGTGCGCGGTGTCGACGCGGTGTGCCTTGCGCCCGCAGAACCAGAGCCTGCCTTGCGCGTCGAGGTACCCGCAGTCGCCCATGCGATGCCAGAAGCCCTCGGGCGAGCTCGGGTCGGCGATCTTCGACTTCGCGTTCGCTTCCTTCGCGCGGTCGCTGTGGGTGTCGTCGTAGGCGCGGGTGACGCAGGGGCCGCGCACAATGACTTCGCCGATCTCGCCCTGGGGCAGCTCGCGGGCGTCGTCGATGCGGGCGACGGCCTCGTCGGTGATGGCGATGATCTTCACCGCGACGTCTGGCGCGAGGCCGCCCACGCAGGTGCCCTTTCCTGCGCGCGTGAGCGCCGCCGTCTCCTGCAGCACGGCGCGGCCGTTCATGAACGCCACGGGCAGCGCCTCTGTCGCGCCGTAGGGCGTGAACACGTCACCGTCGGGCAGGTGCGCCAGCAGCCGCTCATGCAGCTGTGGCCGCACCGGCGCGCCCGCGGTGAGGATGCGCTTGACCCCTTGGAGCGCGAGCTTCTTGTCCGAGACGTAGGCGGAGAACGGCTCCCACAGCGCGGGGGAGGCGAACGCGCTCGTCGCGCCCTGCATCGCCGAGAAGATCTTCTCCGGGTTCGCCTTCGCCGGAAAACGGAAGTCCATGTCGGGGAAGACGGCCGTCATGCCCATCGCCACGGAGAACAACCCGAAGGGCAGGAAGCAGGCGACGTCCACTTCGCCGGGCTGAATGTGGAACATGTCGCGAATGGCCGTGGCCTGGCCCGCGAGCATGCCGTGCGTGTAGAGCACGCCCTTCGGCGCGCCGGTGCTGCCCGAGGTGTAGAGCACCGCGGCCACTTCGTCGGAGGCGGGTTGATGCACCCCGTTCATCCCGAGCGGATCCCGAGCGGAGCCGAGGGGCGAGGGACCCAGCCTGGTCACCCCCGGCCAGAACCCGCCCCCCACCAGCACCTGAATCCTCACCGACGCGAACGCGCCCCGGAACACCGCGCGCAGCACGTGCGCCTTGAGCACGCCGATGAGCCCGACCGGCCGCTGCTCGCGCACGCACGACAACATGTTCTTCACGCCCATGCCGGGGTCGATCAGCACCGGCACCACCCCGGCCTGGAAGCACGCGTCCATCAGCACCACGAACTCGATGCCGGTGGCGACGAAGAGGGCGGCGCGATCTCCGGGCTTCAGGCCCGCGGCCCGAATGGCGGCGGCGGTGTGGTCGAGCTCGTCACGC
>VFKJ01000348.1 GCA_009885595.1 Myxococcales bacterium
CACGCACTTCCGCGAGCAATAACCCAGCGCGGGTGAATCGAGCCCGGCGTCGGAGACGAAGAGCGAGTCACGCACGCAGATCAGGTCTTCGCAGTCCAACGAGCCGATCGCGATGAAGTCCTTGTTCTGACCCTGGCTGTCGCGCACCTCAGACTCACGCAGGTTGACGGGCTTGGGGCCGCCATCGGGGTTCCGCTTCACCAGCACGCAGCGGTTGTTGAGATCGGTCGCAGGCCTGCAGCCCAGCCCGAGCACACTTACGGCCGCGACGACGAACAACAGGCGGTTCATTCGACTGATCTCCTGACCTCAGGTGGCCCCGCAGACAAGGCGCGCGGACGGTAGCACACGGCTCCCGGAGATCGACACTTCACAACTGAGAGACAACGGGTAGAGTCCGCGCCGCTGAACTGCAAGGGGTCGGCGTGGGTGTTCCAGGCCGAGAGAGCACACTTAGCGTCGCGGAGATGCACATTTGACTCGGAATCTGGCTGCGGCGTCGCTCGTCGCGCTCCTGCTCGTTGGGGGACGCGCCTTCGCTCAGAATCAGTTCGATGGCGTGGACCTCACGGGCGAGGAGCCCAAGAAAGAGGAAACACCCCCCGAAGTCGCCGCACCTCCACCGACCCCGGTGAAGACGGCGACCGACGCCACGCCCACGGCGGCGAAGAAGACCGACGCGCCCGCCGTGGAGCGCGACACCACCCAGGACGACCGCGTGAAGTCGGTGCAGCGAAAGCTGTACACCAAGCGCGGCCGCTTCGAGTTGGCGCCCGCGTTCATCATCAACGTCAACGACGCCTATTACACGAAGCTCGGCGGGGCGATCCGCGCGGCCTTCTACCCGCATGACTCGCTGGCGATCTCGGTGCGCTTCTCGCTGATGCAGACCACGCCCACGGACGACGTGAGCACCGCCAAGCGCAACCTCTTCAGCCGCATCTTCTTCTCGGTGCCGGTCTGGTCCCTGATGGGGGACCTCGAGTGGAGCCCGCTCTACGGCAAGGTGGCCTTCTTCAACTCCATCCTCCACCTCGACGGCTACCTGATCGGCGGCGGCGGGGTGGTCTCCACCGAGACCTCCGCGGTGGCGCTCCCGGGCGCCCCTCCGCAGTCCGACGGTTCGCCCGCGGCCCCTCGCGGCGTCAACCCCGCCTTCGATCTCGGCGTGGGGCTGCGCTTCGTGGTGAAGGACTTCATCGCCGTGAACGTGGCGCTCATCAACACCAGCTACGTCGACACCCCCACCGGTACCACCAAGGGCGTCACCCAGAACCTCATGCTCATCAATGCGGGCATCTCGATCTTCTTCCCCTTCAAGTCGACCTACAAGGAGGCCGAGTGATGAAGCGGCTTCCGGTTTGGTTGATGCTGGCCAGCCTGCTGGCGGCGCCGGCCTTCGCAGCCTCGGAAGACGAGGCCGGCGACGTGTCGGAGGTCGACAAGGACTCTTCCGGCCCCCTGAAGGATCGGGTGCGCCCGGTCTCCGGCCACCTCTTCCTGATGGACGGCCGCTTCGAGGTGAGCCCCGGCATCGGGCTCTCGCTGCGTGACGCCTTCTGGCAGAAGGTCGGCTTCGGCGCGGCCTTCACCTACCACTTCACCGAGTCGGTCGGCGTCTCGGCGCGCGCTACCTACAACCTCGCGCTCATCTCGGGCGCCGCGCAGATCTGCGACCCCGTCGTCGGCGGCTGCGCGCAGCCCACCGAGGAAGAGCTGAGCACCTTCGACGGGGCTCCAGCGAACGTGTCCTACGGGCGCATGGGCCTGCTCGCCAGCGTCGATCTCCAGTGGGCGCCGCTCTACGGAAAGCTCGCGCTGTTCTCGGAGAAGATCCTCAACTTCAACATGTACGTGCTCGCGGGCCCCAGCTTCCTCATGTACGGGCCGCCCGCCGCCAGCGAGTTCACCGTGGGCGGGAACGTGGGCGTGGGCTTTCGCTTCTTCTTCAACGAGTGGCTCACCCTGCGGCTCGAGGTGCGCGACGTCATGTACTGGGAAAAGAACGGGCGCGACCTCAGCACCGGGTCGTTCCGCAACCAGCTGATGGCCGAGTTCGGCTTCTCGATGTTCTTCCCCACCATCTTCCGTGAGGAGGGCTAAAGATGATGCGCCTGACTCGATTGCTCGCGCTGATGGTGGTGGCGGGCCTCGCCGCGCCGTCGTTCGCCCAGATGAACTTCGAGGGCCTGGACCTCGGCGGCTCCAAGAAGAAGAAGAAGCCCAAGGTCGATCCGAAGAAGAAGGACGAGAAGAAGCCCGAAGAGAAGCCCAACGGCGAGGTGCCGATGCCCGAGGGCGGGCTCGACTTGAGCAAGCCCATCGCCGCCGAGCCGGAGAAGCCCAAGGACACCAAGCCGGCGGCCACCATGTCCTTCGACGCGGTGGACGTGTCTGGCAAGACGGGCGACCGCCAGAAGATGGACGCGGCGATCACCCAGTTCAAGAACGACGCCTTCGAGCCCGCGGCGCTGGCCTTCTCCGACATGAGCCAGGACCCCGCGATGGCGGGCCTGGTGGTGGAGTCGGAGTACTGGCTGGGCAAGAGCCTCTACAAGCTGGGCATGTACCACTCGTCGCTCCAGATGTTCTCCAAGGTGCTGGCGCGCGGCCCCTCGACCAAGTTCTTCAAGTCGTCGCTCGAGTGGCTGTTCTTCATCGCCCGCAAGACGGTGAACGAGACGGTGGTGCTCGACGAGATCGCCCGCTACTCGAACTACGAGTTCCCCGAGCGCTTCCGCAACGAGTTCCGCTACCTGCTGGCCCGCTACAACCTGGTGCGCGGCAAGGCGCTCGACGACGCCGAGCAGACCGGCGAGGCGACCAAGGCCTTCGACGAAGTGAAGCGCCTGGCGCTCATGATCCCCAAGGGCGACATCTTCTACCCGCGCGCGAAGTACCTCGAGGCCCTGGCGTACTTCCGCGAGAACAAGCTCGAGACCGCGCTGGAAGCGATGAAGGAAGTGGTGCGCTCCACCCGCCAGGCGGAAGGCCCGATGACGGCCGAGGCCAAGCAGCTCAAGGCGCTGCGCGAGATGGCCTTCATGCAGCTGGCCCGCACCCACTACGGCGCCCGGCAGAACCGCTACGCCATCGCGTACTTCGACAAGGTCGAGCGCGGCGGCGTGCAGTGGCTGGAATCGCTCTTCGAGGCGTCCTGGGCGCACTACCGCATCGGTCAATACGAGCAGGCGCTCGGCAACCTGATCACCCTGAGCTCGCCGTTCTTCCGCGACGAGTACTTCCCCGAGGCGCTGATCTTGAAGGCGGTCGTCTACTTCGAGAACTGCCGCTACCGCGAGTCGCTCACCATCATCGAAGACTTCGAGAACATCTACGGGCCGGTGCAGGACGAGCTCGACGTGCTGGTGAACAAGAACATGGAGGCCACCGAGTACTTCAACGTGCTCGACGAGGTCCGCAAGAAGAACAAGGCGGGCGAGAAGCTCAAGGGCACCGACGAGATCCTCGAGCGCATCTTGAACCTCGCGCTCACCGACAAGGACCTCAAGAAGACCGTGGACTCGATCGCCGAGCTGGAAACCGAGATGGACGCGGTGGGCCAGAAGGGTGACACCTTCAAGTACTCGAACCTCTCCAAGCAGCTGATCGAGCGCCTCAAGGAACAGCGCACCGGCCTCATCGCCAAGGCCGGCATGATGGCCAAGGCCAAGCTCGACTTCGAGCTGGGTCAGCTCAAGACGCTCCGCGCCAATGGCCTGCGCATCAAGTTCGAGACGACCGACCGCGAGCGCACCTTCCTCGAGGAGATGCTCAAGGCCGGCGGCCAGCAGTCCATCGTGAAGAACTACAAGTACACGGTGGCGGTGTCCGACGATCAGCTCTACTGGCCGTACGTCGGCGAGTACTGGCGCGATGAGCTCGGCACCTATCAGTACACGCTGACCAAGGGCTGCATCGAGCGCGACAGCGCCAACACGCGGAAGGAATGACCACGGTGAGCCAGCGGCCCGTCACCATCGCCTTCGATGTGATGGGCGGCGATCACGGCCCGCTCGAGATCGTGCGGGGCGCGGCGCAGCTGACGCTCGACACCCCGCACATCCACGCGCTGCTGGTGGGTGATCGGGCGCAGATCGATCAGGCGCTCGCCCAGGTGAGGCACCACGCCGAGCGGGTGGCGGTGCACCACGCGCCCGACTTCGTCTCGATGCACGAGAAGCCCAACGTGGCGCTGGAAGCCAAGCCCGACAGCTCGGTGCTGGTGGCGGCGCGCCTGGTGCGCGAGGGCGAGGCCGACGCCATGGTGTCGGCGGGCAACACCGGCGCGGGCGTGCTGGCCTGCGCGCGCACCTTCTGCCTCATTCCCGGGGTGCGCCGCGCGGCGCTGGCCACCGTCTATCCGACGGCGGTGGGGCGCGGAGAGAAGAACGATCCGTTCAGCTTGATCCTCGACGTGGGCGCCACGGTCGACGCCTCGGCCGACGACCTGGTCGCCTTCGCGGTGATGGGCTCGGCCTATGCGCGCATCATCTCGAAGAACGAGCACCCCACGGTGGCGCTGCTGTCCAACGGCACCGAGGCGCAGAAGGGCCCGGCGCGGGTGGTGGAGGCGAACCAGAAGCTCCAGCACGTGCCGGGGCTGCGCTTCATCGGCAACGTGGAAGGCGTCGACATTCCCAAGGGGACCGCCGACGTGGTGGTGTGCGACGGCTTCGTGGGCAACGTCTGCCTGAAGATGCTGGAGGGCGTGAGCGAGACGGTGATTGAGCTGGCCCGCTACGCGTACAAGGAGAAGCTGCTCTGGCGGGCAGGGCTGGCGATGCTGTCCTCGGGCATCGAGCGGATCAAGGAGGTCACCGACTGGGAGCAGTACGGGGGCGCGCCGATCCTCGGGTTCGATCGGCTGTTCATCAAGGCGCACGGAAGGTCGAAGTCGCGGGCGATCACCAACGCCGGAAAGGTCGCCGCCCGCGCCGTCTCGAAGGACCTCGCCAACGCCATTCAAGGCATGCTCCCGAAGTCGTGAGCGCGAGCCCGCCCAAACTTCCCGTGAAGCGAATCTACCGCTGGGATCTCGACAAGACCTACCTGCAGACGGACTTCGACACCTTCCGTCAGCTGGTGCGCACCGCCTTTCAGAAGGCGCACGAGAAGAAGGCCGTGCCCGGCGCCGCTGCGCTCATTCGCGAGCTGCGCGCGCAGGGTGACTCGCGGCTGTGCATCGTCTCGGGCAGCCCCACCCAGATGCGCACCGTGCTGGCCGAGAAGCTGAAGCTCGACGGGGTGGAGTTCGACGAGCTGGTGCTCAAGGACAACCTGCGCAACCTGGTGCGGGGGCGCTTCAAGGCCATGCGCGGGCAGGTCGGGTACAAGCTGCCCGTGCTGCTGGAGAGCCGGGCGCGCGCCCCGGTGGACGCCGAGGAGGTGCTCTTCGGCGACGACGCCGAGGCCGACGCCTTCATCTATTCGCTCTACGCAGACATGGTGGCCCACCGGGTGTCCGAGCCGGTGGTGCACCGGGTGCTCGAGGCGGCCGAGGTCTACAGCGACGACATCGATCGGGTGATCAAGCAGTGGAAGGAGATCCCCCAGGCCGACCCGGTGCGCCGCATCTTCATCATGCTCGATCGCCTCACCCCGCCCGCGGCCTTCGCGCACTACGGCCCCCGGGTGGTGCCGATCTTCAACTATTTCCAGGCGGCCCTGGTGCTGCTGGGCGACAAGCACCTCACCGCGCCGCAGGTGCTCAAGGTGATGATCGAGCTGGTGCAGACCTCTGGCTACAACCTGCTGACGCTCTCCAACTCGTTCCAGGATCTGCTGCGGCGCGGCCTGCCGATCGCCGGGGTGGCGGAGGCGCTGGTCGAGGCGCTCCAGGGCCCCGCGGCGATGTTCCAGATGGTGCGGCCGATGCCCGACATCATCGCGGCGTTCAGCAAGCGGGTGGCAGCCTTGGGCCTGCAGCCGCCACCGCCGAGGGTGCGGGAGATCGACTACCTCTCGATCCTCGACGACGCCCGGCCCCGCACCCACAAGCAGCGCCGGAAGACCTGAGCCGAGGCGGAGAGACCGCTGGCTTTTACCCCTCGGTTTGAGGGTATATGGCGCGGCACCTCGTGACGGCCCGGCTCTTCAGCCGAATCGCTTTGAGATCGGGGCTGCGTCAGGAACGTGATGACCACCGAAGAAAACTCCGCCGCTGAGCCGAACGAGCCCGCGCGTGAGACGACGACCCCCCCAGCGCAGCCCGGCCACACCGGCCCCGACATCGAACCCGAGCGCCTCGACCCCGACGCGGTGCGGGTGCTGTTGCGCCTGCGCCAGCACGGCCACGAGGCGTACCTGGTGGGCGGCTGCGTGCGCGATCTGCTGATCGGCCACGAGCCGAAGGACTTCGACATCGCCACCAGCGCGACGCCCAACCAGGTGAAGGGGCTGTTCCGCAACTGCCGCCTGATCGGGCGCCGTTTCAGGCTCGCCCACGTGTACTTCAAGGGCGGGAAGATCCTCGAGGTCTCCACCTTCCGCGCGATGCCCACCATCGTGGAAGAGCCGCAGCCCTCCGAAGCCGCCGAGGGTGAAGTGGCTTCCGAAGGCACCGAGCACATCGCGGCGGCTGACGCCGAAGCGCTCATCGCGGTGGAAGAGGGCCAGGAAATTCCCACCGCGCCGGTCGCCGACGTGCAGGACGAGGTGGTGGCCGAGGCGCCCGACCTCTTGATCACCGAAGACAACACCTTCGGCACCGCCGTCGAAGACGCGCGCCGCCGCGACTTCACCATCAACGGGCTCTTCTACGAGCCCTCGGTGGGGCGGGTGTACGACTACGTCAGCGGCCTGCGCGATCTCTCGCTCCGGGAGATCCGCACCATCGGCGACCCCGAGGTGCGCATGCGCGAAGATCCCGTGCGCATCCTCCGCGCGGTGCGCTTCGCCGGGAAGCTCGGCCTCGACATCGAGTCGCGCACCTACGCGGCGATGGAAGGCGCGGTGGAAGATCTGCAGCGCTGCTCCGCGCCCCGGCTGTTGGAAGAGACCTTCCGGCTGCTCCGCGGTGGGTACGCCCGGCCGGCGCTGCAGCTGGTCTCGGCGCTCGACGCGCTCCAGACGCTGCTTCCCCCGGTGCACGAGTACCTCGAGGGCCAGGAAGCCGAGGGCGTGACCGAGTACTGGCGCTTCGTCGACGCGATGGACGCCGCGGTGCGCCGCAAGGCGAACTTCGACGACTCGATGCTGCTGGCGAGCATCCTGCTGCCCATCTCGCTGGACGAGCCCGAACAGGCTGGGGCGGACGACGAGAACGGCAAGCCGCCCACCGTGGCGCAGGCGATCGAGCTGCTGCTCTCGCAGTTGGTGCAGAAGGCCCGGCTGCCGCGGCGCATCGCCGAGCGCTGCCGGATGATCCTGATGGCCCAGCGCACGCTCGCCGGGCTGCGCCGTCGTCGCGGTGGCTTGATGGGCTTCCGCGGCCACCCGCTGTTCAACGAGTCGCTCGCGGTGTTCGAGGTGTGGGTCGCCGCCACCGGTGAGCACCAGGATCAGCTGGAGAAGTGGAAGACCGGCGCCGCGCCGCAGCCGACCACCGATGCTCCCGGTCCCCGCCGTCGTCGCCGTCGCCGTCGTCGTAATGGTGGCGGTGGTGGCGAGGCGCCGGGTGGCCCCGCGCCGTCTGCTCCGTCGGCCGAGTGAATCCGATCGTCCACGCCGAGCTCTCGTGGCTCGGCGCGCAGAAGCTCACCGACCGGCGCGACCGCATTTTGGTGACGCTGGGCGGGGTGCTGCCTGATCTCGACGGGCTCACGTTGCTCGGTGGCGAAGAGCTCTACGGCAAGTGGCACCACGTGCTCACCCATGGGGTGCTCTCCGCGCTGGTGATCTCGGGCGCGCTCGCCTTGATGGCGAAGCGAAAGGCGCCGGTGTTCTTCCTCGCGCTCGCGGCGTTCCACCTGCACCTCTTCTGCGATCTGCTGGGGAGCGGACCGGGGTGGCCCGTTCATTACCTGTGGCCGATCAGCGCCGAGGAGTGGAGCTGGAGCGGCCAGTGGGATCTCGCCAGCTGGCAGAACAGCCTCATCGGCCTGGGCGCGACGCTCGCGGTGCTGGCGTGCGCGCTGCCGTTCGGGCGGACCGCGGTGGAGTTGTTCTCGCTGAAGCTCGACGCGAAGGTGGTGGCGACCTTGCGCAAGCGCTTTTCGCGCGCTCCATGACTGCGTTTTCCCCTCACCCCGACCCTCTCCCCTGCAGGGGAGAGGGAGATCAGTCGTCGAGCGGCGGAGGCTCTTCGTCGCGCTCGACGTGCGGCTGTTGCTGCCGCCGTTCCCGCTCGGCGCGCGCGGCGGTCTCGCGCTTGTCCTCTGAATAGAACCCGTCGCGCGCCTCATCGGGGTCGTCCTGGCGCAGGTCGGCGGTCACCACCGCCTTGCTGCCGAACTTCGAGGCGATCGCATCGAGCGCCTGGTTGAGCTTGTCGCTCTTTGCCGGCGGGGTGTCGGCCCCGAACAAGCCGAGCTGATCCTCGCCGCCGGTGAGCTCCTGGCCCGACACTCCGGTGAGCCGAATGCGCCGGCGCAGATCGGCCTTCTGCAGCAACTGCAGCGCCTCGCGGTAGAGCGTCTGCCCGTCATCGGTCGCGGTTGGCAGCGTCACTCGCCGGGTGATCTGCGTGAAGTCGGAGTACTTCACCGTCAGCTGCACGCAGCGCGCCTTGAGCTCTGACTTGCGCAGCCGCCGGCCCACCCGCAGCGCCTGCGAGTGCAGGTGCGGTTTGAGCACCTCTTCGCCGAGCAGATCTTCCTCGAAGGTGTCCTGCGCGCCCACGCTCTTCGCGTGCCGATCGGACACCACCACGCGCTCGTCGAGGCCGTGAGAGAGCTCCCAGAAGTGCTGCGCGGAAGTGCCCAGCCGCTCGCCCAGCCAGGCGAGGTCCTTCGCGGCGACGTCGCCGATGGTGCGGAGTCCGTGCCGCTCGAGCACCTGCTCGGTCTTCGGCCCCACGCCCCAGATCCGCGAGACGGGCAGGGGAGCGAGAAACTCCCGCGCGGTGCCGGGCGCCACCTCATGTTGTCCGTTG
The DNA here is from genome assembly GCA_009885595.1 of Myxococcales bacterium. Lineage (GTDB taxonomy): Bacteria > Myxococcota > Myxococcia > Myxococcales > Myxococcaceae > Archangium_A. The sequence continues at coordinate 9,035 of VFKJ01000348.1, forward strand.
GGCTTGGCGAAGTCGGAGGCGATCTTCGCCACGAACTTCACCTCTGCGATGCCCGCGGAGGCCGGCAGCTCGATCTCTTTCCTGATCTCCTCGCGGATGCGCCGGGCGAGGTCGCCCACGGTGCCGAAGAGCCCCAGCGAGCCGGTGACGTCGAGGAACGCCTCGTCGAGCGAGAGCGGCTCGATCAGCGGGGTGTAGCGCTCGAAGATGCGGAACACCGCCTCGCTGGCGTCGACGTACGCATGAAAGCGGGGAGGCACCACGATCGCGCGCGGGGCCAGCTTGATCGCCCGCGCCATGGGGATCGCGCTGCGCACCCCGAAGGGCCGCACCTCGTAGGAAGCCGCCAACACCACGCCGCGCTGAGGGTGGCCGCCGACGATCACCGGCTTGCCGCGCAGCTCAGGGGCGTCGCGCTGCTCGACCGACGCGTAGAAGGCGTCCATGTCGAGGTGGATGATGGCGCGAGTCATGAGCGCGTCCCTCGACTCCGCTCGGGCTGAACGGGGGGCGGCATCAGCTCAACCCTCGCGGGCTGGCAGCTTCGGCTCGTCGCTGGGCAGCCGCACGTCGAGCACCTTCGCCAGCTCGGGCGGCAGCGGGCTCTCCACCCGCACGAACTCGCCGGTGACCGGGTGCCGCACGCCCAGGGACACCGCGTGCAGGAAGAAGCGGCTCAGCCCCGGCTCCTCGGCCCCGCCGTAGAGCGTGTCTCCCACGATCGGCGCCCCGACCGCGGCCAGGTGCGCGCGCACCTGGTGCAGCACCCCCGTCACCAGCTTCACGTCGACCAGCGCGTACGAGCCCCGCCGCGCGCGCACGCTGAACTCGGTGATCGCGGGCCGCCCCGATTCCACCCCGGGCACCACGTGATCGCCGGCGTGGTTGAGCGGCACCTCGATGGTGCCTTCGTCTGCGAGCGGGCCCTTCACCAGGGCGAGGTACTTCTTCTCCACCGCGCGCTCTTCCGAGAAGGCCGCGCGCATCTTCTCCCAGGCGGGCCGGGTGCGCGCCGCCAGCAGCACGCCCGAGGTCTCCACGTCGAGCCGATGGCACAGCCCCGCCTCGCGCGGGTCGTCGCCCACCGCGCTCATCTCGGGGTACTTCGCGATCAGGGCGTTGGCGATGGTGCCCTGCTCGCCGGGCTGCAGCGGCTGCGAGGGCACGCCCGCGGCCTTGTCGACGAAGACCAGCGCCTCGTCCTCGTGCAGCACGCGCAGTTCGAGGGTGGTGTCGGCCTGGGCCGCGGTGGTGGCCTGGGCTTCGGGCACGTCGATCTCCAGCGCGTCGCCTGCCGCCACCATCAGGCCCTTCTTCGCCTTCTTGTGGTTGATGCGCACCGCGCCGTCTTCGAACAGCGCCTTGACCCGCGCGCGCGAGAGCCCCAGCGCCTCGCCGACGACGAGGTCGATGCGTTTACCGGCCGCCGCGATGTCCACCTTGAACGAGTGCCTCATTCGATGAGCGCTTCGTACACCTCTTCGGCCGTCTGGAAACGATCGTCCGGCTCCTTGCGGATCAGGCGATGCGCGACGCGGGAGAGCACCCGATCACTGCGCGAGTTCAGCGCGCTGACAGGCGTCGCTTCCGTCTCCAGCACCTTCTGCCAGAGCTCATACGGGGTGCGCGCCTCGAACGGAGGTCGGCCCGCGAGCAGCTCGTACAGGATCACGCCCAGCGAATAGAGATCGGTGCGGGTGTCGAGCTTCTCCCCCAGGATCTGCTCGGGCGCCATGTAGCGGAAGGTGCCCACCAGGCGGCCGTCGGCCGTCACCGCGCCGTCGTCGCTGATGTACTTGGCGAGGCCAAAGTCCATCAGGCGCACGGTGCGATCTTCGTCGACCATCACGTTGGAAGGCTTCAGGTCGCGGTGAATGAGCCCGTAGCCGTGGATGTACGCCAAGGCCTCGCACAGCTGCAGCATCGCGTCCTTCAGGCGGCCGACGCGCTCGGGGCTGTTGAGCCGATCGAGCTCGTGATCGCTGAGCTTGATCCCCAGCGGGCGCTCTTCGCCCAAAGGGAGATCGAAGGGCAGCCTCACCTCGTCGCCCGAAATCGAGACCGGGGTGTCCGGCTCGTCGGCCAGGTCGGCCCAGGCGCGCACCCGGTCGGGGCCTTCCTCGAAGGAGTCGCTGCCCGAGTACTCCTCGCTGGGCTGCTCTTCCCCGAAGGCGGCCAGGTTGAACACGCCGCTGTGGGCGTCTTCGTCTTCCTCGTCGGCCTCTTCCCCCTCTTCGGTCGGCGCGGGGACGACGGGGGTGCCGGCCACGTGGCGGTGCGCGGAGATCGCGCGGGCGAGCGCGGCGTCGCTGGCGAGATCCTCCTCGGCGAGCGCGAGGTAGTGGCGCAGCGTCAGGCCCTCGACCAGCTCCATCGCCAGGTAGGGGTACCCCTGGAAGACGCCGGTGTCGTAGACCTTCACCACGTTGGGGTGAGCCATGTGCTGCAGGGTCTCGAACTCGCGCGCCAGCCGCCGCGCCGCGCGGGGATCGAGGGCAGGCCCGGTGCTCAAGAGCTTGAGGGCAGCCACTTCACCGCTGCGCCGATCGATCGCGCGGTACACGGTCCCCACGCCCCCGCTGCCGAGCGTCTCCAGCACGCGGTACGGACCGATGACTTTGGGGGCCATGCGGGCGCGGATGGTAGGGACGGGTGCCAGCGCGGGTCAACGAGCGCAGCCGAAGCGACCCCAAGCGCCACTTCTGGCCGTTGGGTGGTGACGCACGACCGTTCGGCGCAGCCAGGGGAGTGCGCGGGCCCCAGCCGTGTCACTGTGAGGACACCACGCTGTTTCACCCTCGACCCCGAGCCTCTTTCGGGTAGGTTGCTTTGCCTCGCTGGCCCGGTCGTACCGATGGAATCAACCTCTGAACTCGAGAGCCGGCTGAAGACGCGCCCCCTGCCGCGGCATGTCGGCATCATCATGGACGGCAACGGCCGGTGGGCCGAAGGCCGCGGGCTCCCTCGGGTAGAGGGGCACCGGGTCGGTTCTGACAGCGTGCGCGAGATCACCCGCTGCGCGCGCCGGGTCGGGGTCGAGGCCCTCACGCTCTATGCCTTCTCCGCGCAGAACTGGTCGCGGCCGGCCGACGAAGTCGCCGCGCTGATGGATCTGCTGCGGGAGTACCTCCTCAAAGAACGGGAGGAGATCCTCGACAACGGCATTCGCCTCAACGCGATTGGTGAGCTCGACAAGCTGCCGAAGTACGTGCGCGAGCCCCTCGAGGCGATCCGCGCCGAGTCGGCGGCCAACACCGGCATGACGCTCACCCTGGCGCTCTCCTACGGCGGCCGCGAAGAGCTGGTGGCGATGGCCCGCCGCATCGCCGAGAAGACCCAGAGCGGGCAGCTCGAGCCCGCCGCGGTGAGCGAGGCGCTGGTCGACGCCCTGATGTGGACGGCGGGGCTGCCGCCGGTGGATCTGGTGATCCGCACCTCGGGTGAGCGGCGCCTCTCCAACTTCATGCTCTGGCAGACCGCGTACGCCGAGCTGGTGTTCTCGGAAGTCCTCTGGCCTGACTTCCGCGCGCGCGAGCTGATCGACTGCCTGTCCGCGTTCCAGCAGCGGGAGCGCCGGTTCGGGATGACGGGCGCGCAGGCGCAGACGCTCCCCTTCCGTCGAGCCAGTTCGTGACGGAGAAGAACAAGAACCTGATGATCAGGTTGATCTCCGGGTTCACGCTCCTGCCCGGGGTGCTCTACCTGCTGTACCTGGGCGGCTGGTGGACGGCGGGGCTGCTCGGCTTCGCGGCCGGCGCGGTCGCGTGGGAATACATCGGCATCACCCTCAAGGGCGTCACCCCGGTGGCGTTCTTCACGGTGGGCATGGCGGCGGCGATGCCGATGCTGCCGATCGCCTTACCGGAGCACGCGGCCTCGCTCATCTCCGGCGCGACCGGGCTGGTGCTCTTCGTGGCCTGGGCCTGGCACCTGCTGCGCGGCCCGCTCCCCGAGGCGCCGGTGCGCACCGCCCATCTGCTGATGGCCTTCATCTACGGCCACGGCGGGCTCACCGCGCTGGCGGCGCTGCGGCTGGTGCCCGATCACGGCCTGATGTGGGTGGTGTCGGCGCTGGTGATCACCTGGGGCAACGACACGATGGCGTACTTCGCCGGTCGGCTCTTCGGGAAGCACAAGCTCTACCCCGAGGTGAGCCCGAACAAGACCTGGGAAGGCTTCTTCGGCGGCTTCGTGGGCGCCATCGGCTTCCTCTTCATTCAGCGGGCGTTCTTCTTCCCCACGCTGACGGTGATCGACTGCTTCGTGCTCGGGGCCTTCGGCAGCGTGCTGGGCCCTGCGGGCGACCTGTGCGAGTCGATGCTCAAGCGCGCTTACGGGGTGAAGGACTCCGGGGTGATCATTCCCGGGCACGGCGGCATGCTCGATCGGATCGACGCGCTGATCTTCAACGCGCCCATGGTGTTCCTCTACGTCGTCTTCCTCAGGGGATGGCTCACCTGAAGGCTGGATGAAACCGGCTGCACTGCCGGTTATCGTGACCGCACATGGGCGCCTTTCAGGACACGATCTACTTCGCCATCTTCCTGGGCGTCCTCGTCACGGTGCATGAAGCAGGGCACTTCTTCGCCGCCAAGTGGGCCGGCGTGAAGGTGCTCCAGTTCGCCATCGGGTTCGGACCCAAGCTCTTCGGCTTCAGGCGTGGCGAGACCGAGTACTCGATCAGGGCGCTGCCGCTGGGCGGCTTCGTGGCGATGGCCGGTCAGCACCCCGGTGAAGAGGTCGCAGAGGCTGACGCTGGCCGCACCTTTCTGGAAGCGGTGTGGTGGAAGCGGGTGATCATTCTGCTCGCCGGGCCCGCGGCGAACCTGGTGTTCCCGATCGTCGCGCTCTTCTTCGTGTACCTGGGTGACACCACCGAGTTCACTCCGCGCGTCGGCGCCGTCGAGCCCGCCTCTCCGGCGGCGGTGGCGGGGCTCAGGCCCGGCGATCTGATCGTCAGCATCGATGGCACGCCCATTCGCACCTTCACCGAGCTCTCGAAGATCGCCGCCGCCAGCGCCGACAAGGAGCTGGCGCTGGTGGTCGAGCGCGGCGGCAAGCAGGAGTCGCTGCGCGTCACCCCGTCGAACGTCGAGACGCTGGGGATGATCGAGATCTCCCGCAAGGGGCGCATCGGCATCTCGCTGGCGGAGCAGGCGGCCGTGCTGGGAGTCCCCGCGGGCTCGGCGGTGGACGCCGCGGGCCTGCGCACCTTCGACCGCGTGATCCAGCTCGATGGAAAGCCCGTTCGCACCGCGCGCGAGCTGGAGGAGGGCCTGGACCAGGCGACCGGTACCGTGAAGCTCGAGGTGGTGCGCTTCTCGCCCCTTCACGAGGGCGTGGTGCTGCCCGGGATCGTCTCGGCCGAGCTGCCGGTTTCCGAGGGCACCGGGCTGGCCCGCATCGGGGCCGAAGGCGGCGACGCGTACGTGTGGGAAGTGCGCCCGGGCACCCCGGCCGCCGCGCTGGGGATCAAGGTGGGTGATCGTTTCACCGCGGTGAGCGGGCAGCAGGTGCACTCGGTCGGCGCGGTGGAAGATCGCATGGCGCTGGCGCGCAAGCGCAGGGTGGACATCGAGTGGCGCTCTGGCACCGAGAAGCACACCGCCTCGGTGGGGCCGTTCGTGCCCGAGGGCAACGCGAGGTACTGCATGGCGCCGACCGACTTCGGGGTGCGCTTCGGCGCGCCGGGCTTGCCGATGGCGCCGATCGCCGGCGACACCATCACGCTGCACTTCGGGCCGGTGGAGGCGTTGAAGGCGAGCCTCAAGAAGCTCCCCGAGGGGATCATGTTGATCGGCCGCATCTTGGCGAAGCTGCCCACCGGCGAGGTGCCGCTGGAGTCGATGGGCGGCCCGGTGCAGATCTTCCAGGTGGCCTCGCAGACGGCCGAGGCGGGCCTGTCGGCGTTCCTGCAGGCGATGGCGATCGTCTCGGTCAACCTGGCGCTGGTCAACTTGCTGCCGATCCCGATCCTCGATGGGTTCGGCATTCTCACCGCGCTCTGGGAGGCCGTGCGGCGGCGCCCGGTGCCGATGCGGGCGCGGGAGATCGCGACGTACTTCGGGTTCGCGGTGCTGGCGCTGTTGATGGTGGTCGCCTTCCGCAACGACATCGCGCGCCTGCTGTTCTGCTGAAAATCGGCACCTGTCTCCCTCTCCCCGCGGGGGAGAGGGTCGGGGAGAGGGCTTTCCCTGCTATGAGCCGCCCGTGCTCGTCTCCCTCGACTGTTCCACCCTGACCCTTTCCCTGGCGCTGTTGCGCGCAGACGGAGTCCTGGTCGAGGAGCGGAAAGTGGGTCCGCCGCAGCGGCAGAGCGAGATCCTCCCGGCGGAGATCGAGAAGATCCTCACCGCGCATGGTCACAGTTTGAAGGACGTCACCGGCTTCGTGGTGGGCCTGGGGCCGGGCAGCTTCACCGGGCTGCGCATCGGCCTCGCGACAGCCAAGGGCCTCGCGTACGCGCTCAAGGTGCCGATCGTCGGCGCGTCTTCCCTGGCTGCGCTCTCGCTCGAGGGCCCGGAGAACGTCGAGCTGTTCTGCTGCGCGGTGGTGAAGAAGGGTGAGTTGTATGTCGGCAGGTACAAGCGGGTCAGCCCTCTCCCCGACCCTCTCCCCCGCGGGGGAGAGGGAGAGACTTCGATGACGCTCGCGCAGGTCGCCGAGGCGCTCAAGGCCGCCCCGCACGCACGCATGATCGGCCCCGCGCTCACCGACTGGCGCGCTCCCCTCGAGGCGCTCGGCGTTCCCGCCCAGAGCTTCCTCGACGGCCCGCTCGTCCCCTCGGCGGCCGCGCTCGCAAAACTGGTCACCATCCCCCCGGCGTACAGCGCGGAGGCCCTGTTCTCGCTCGAGCCGCACTACATCCGCGGCTCGGGTGCCGAAGAAAACCCGAAGTTTCCCCCGCTCCCCGGCGCCGAGCCGAAGGCGCGCCTGAAGGAGGACTGAATGTCCGACCCCATCATCGCCGTCGTCGGTGCGACCGGCATCGTCGGCCGCCAGATCCTCGCCTCGCTGCAGCTCCACGACGTCGAACCCGACCAGGTGCGGCTCTTTGCCAGCCAGCGCTCCGAGGCGGAAGAGCTCGACTACGAAGAAGAGACGTTGCCCACCGAGAAGCCCGGCCCCGACTCGTTCCGCGGGGTGCAGGTGGTGATCTGCGCCACCCCGGCCGACGTCTCGCGCCGCCTCGCCCAACAAGCGCAGCAAGCGGGCGCCTGGGTGGTGGACGTCTCCGGGGCCTTCCGCGTCGACACCACCGTGCCGCTGGTCGCGCCGGGCGTGAACGACGGCGTGCTCGATCGCCCCTTCGCCGGGCGCATCGTCGCCGTCGCCAACCCCGCCACCCAGGCGCTGCTCTCGGTGCTGCAGCCGCTGCGCGCGAAGTTCGGCCTGGTGTTCGCCGACGCCACGCTGCTCTTCGGCACCTCGACGCTGGGGCAGGGCGGACAGGATCAGCTCTCCAAGCAGACCGCCGCGCTGATGAACGGCAAGGACCCGGAGCTCGAGCTCTTCCCCCACCGCATCGGCTTCAACGTGATCCCCGCGGTGGGTGGCTTCGAAGGGCCGCTGTGCGACGCCGAGCGCCACGTGCTGGTGGAAGCCGCGCGCATCTGGAGCGGCGACGCGCTGCCCGCCCTCACCGCGACCGCGCTCACGGTGCCCACCTACCACGGGCTCACGCTCGTCATCTCCGCGCACCTCAACCGCCCGGTGGACGCCGAGGGCGTGCGCGCGCTGCTCAAGGAGGATCCGGGCCTCAAGGTGCTCGACGATCCCAGCCAGAACATCTACCCGATGCCGATGCTCACCACCGACGACGCCACCACCCACGTCGGCCGCGTGCGCACCGCCGGAACCCGCGTTCAGCTCGTCGCCGCCACCGACAACGTCTTCCGCGTCGCTGACACCGCCGTCGATCTCGCGCTCAAACTCGCCAATCGCACGTGACAAATTGTCAGCGGACGCACCGACGATCCCGCATAATCTTCAGTAATTCAGGCGACTTGAGCGGCCTTGCGGGTGGCCTTCAACTTGCTCAAAAGTGGGCCCTCATGACGCTGCGCCTCGCCACCCTCTGCACGCTCCTCGCTGCTACTGCCTCGCTCGCGCAGACCGCGGTGCTGCCCCGGCTCGCCATTCTCCGGCCCGATGACCCGAACGTCGACACGTACACGTTCGGCGCCGCGCAGTGTAGCGACACCCTCACCCTGACCTGGTCGAACACCCTCACCACCCTGACCGCGTCGTGCATTCAGAGCCCGCTCAAGCTGTGGTCGACCGCCGTTGAGTGCCTGGACACGGGACCGGGCGCCAGCGACACCCGCTACGAGGACATTCCCTTTCTCACGCTCGTCGGGGTTCGCCAGGGCACCTTCACGGTGAAGATCGCCGAACTGCCGGACTTCAAGACGACGACGCTGCCCGACGGCGGCACCAATCTCCTCCCCTGCGGCGACGCGCAGCCCTTCACCAGGACCCACAAGGTGTGTGGCGTCGTCAGCTACGCGCTGAACAGCGGCCTGGGCTGCGGCACCGCTCAGCCTCAGGCGGCGACGCCGCTCAAGCTCGTCTACGACACCAAGCCGCCCACGGCCCCGGAGATCACCGACTACGCCGCGCAGGATCAGGGCATGCGGCTGGGCTTCAAGGTCGACAGCGACACCTCCACGGTGCTGCTCGAGGTGAAGGGGCCCACCGACGGCGACTACCGCGAGCTCGCCGAAGCGGCCGCCGAGAACGCCGAGGTGAGCGGCAAGGGCCTGCAGAACAACGTGCCGTACCTGGTGCGCCTGCGCGCGAAGGACGCCGCGGGAAACGTGAGCGACCCGTCGGCCGAGCTCACCATCACCCCCATCCTCACCTTAGGCTTCTGGGGCTATTACAAGAACGCCGGCGGCACCGACCCGGGTGGCTGCTCGGTGGGGGCAGGGTTGATGCCGCTCTTGTTCGTGGCGTTCGCCTTCCGTCGCGCGCGCAAGCAGGTAAGGAGACAGTCCCGATGAAGACCTCACTCACGCTCGCCTGCGCGCTCCTCTCCTCGCTCGCCTCGGCCCAGGTCTTCGAGGTGTCCGGCAGCAAGAAGCGCCTCGAGTCTCCGCGCGACATGTTCTTCGAGGCGAAGCTCTCGCCCTACACGCCGCTGCTCGATCGCCCCTTCATGGATCTGCCCGAGGCCGATCGGCCCTACTACGCGGTGTTCGGCGGCGGGCCGATGCTGCTGGGCGAGATCGAGATCGACTACCAGTTCTTCCAGAAGTTCGGCTCGCTCGCCGGTGCCGTGTCGGTCGGCTACTCGGAGAAATTCGGGCACTCCATCGACGCGGTCAGCAAGGAGCGCGTCGACCAGAGCACGGGCCTGCGCATCGTGCCCATCAAGGCGATGCTGGTGTACCGGTGGGACTGGGCCAAGGAGAAGTTCAAGGTTCCCCTGGTGCCCTACGTCAAGGGGGCCTTCGTGATGATGCCCTGGTGGGTGGTCAACGGCGGCTCGGTCGAGCTCAGCGGCATCTCTCGGGGCGAAGGCCTCAAGTTCGGGCTGGCCGGGGTGCTGGGCCTCTCCCTCGAGCTCGACTTCCTCGACCACCGCCTGGCGCGCGACTTCGACAGCAGCGTCGGGGTCAACCACACCTACCTCTTCGCCGAAGGCACCCTGCAGGAGATGAACCTCTTCGGCACCGCCAAGGCCATCGATCTGAGCAGCCAACACTTCATGTTCGGCCTGGGCTTCGAGTTCTAGTTGGGGCCGCGGGCGCCGTGGCTGTGGCGTTCCGCCAGACCGGCGTCGCTCCTGTGGCTCCTGGTCGCGCCGCCTTGGCCCAGGTCCTCCGCTGCGCTCCGGTCCTGGCTGGTCTGGCGTTCCGCCAGACCGGCGTCGCTCCTGTGGCTCCTGGTCGCGCCGCCTTGGCCCAGGTCCTCCGCTG
>VFKJ01000824.1 GCA_009885595.1 Myxococcales bacterium
GCGCCGGAAGCCCCGCCTCCGCTCCCGAAGGCAGAGGTCGCAGCGCCAGCGCCGGTGGTGCCCGCGGTCGTTCCCGCCGCGCCGCGCCCGTTGTTGGCCTCGGTGATGACGATGACCATGCCCGTGGAGGGGGCCCCCAAGCCGGTGGCCAGCGCCCCTTCGGCAGCGGCCTCTCCCCCGGCGCGCCGCTGGTTGCCGCTCGCCGCGGGCGCGGTGGGGGTCATCGCGCTGGTCGCGGTGATCGTCGCAGTGAGCGGGAGCTCGGTGAAGCGCGAGGCGCGCAAGCTGATCGAGCGGCGGCAGCCGATGCAGGCGCTGGAGATCATCGGGAAGGCGCAGCGCAAGCTGAGCTCACCCGACCCTGCGCTGACGGCCCTGAAAGTGGCGGGGCTGCACCTGAGCGAGGCCCACGCCGACGAGGCCGCCGTCTTCAAGACCCTCGGGGGCGCGAGTGAGGCGCTGGACCCGTTGGTGCTCTCGGGTCTGGTCGAGGACTTTTCGAAGAAGGAAGACCCGGCGTTGCGGGCCCTGCTGCGGGACCTGCCGGGGAAGGCGCTGCACCCGGTGGTGGAGGAGTTCGCGCGCCAGCCGCTGTCGGCCCGTCAGTGGGGCGCGTTGCGCTACCTCGAGTTGGAGGAAGCGGCGGGGGGCCTGAACCTGGTGGAGGAGTACGCCGCGTCGCTCGAATCCAGCGACTGTGGGATCCGCAGGGCGGCCGCGAAGAAGCTGGGCCTGCTGGCAGACGACGCTGCCGAGGCCGCGCTCGGCCGTCTCAGGGATGCTCCCCGCGAAGGCGCGGAGAAGAACTGTGGGCAGGACGAGGCGCAGGCGGCGCTCCAGTCCCTGCGAAAGAGCCGCTGACCTCTCACTTCCAGTTCGTCATCGCGCCCAGATCGGAGACCTTGGTGAAGCCGGCCTTTTCCAGCAGCTGCTTCGCCGAGGCGCTGCGTCGACCGCTCTGGCAGTAGATGACGATCGGCTGATCCTTCTTCGCGGGCACTGCGTCGAGCTTCGCTTCGAGGTCCTGCACGGGGATGTTCACCGCGCCCTCGAGGTGTCCCGAGGAGAACTCGCCAGGCGTGCGCACGTCGAGCAGCAACGCCCCCTGCTTCACCTGCGCTTTGGCTTCCTCGCTGGAGATGGTCGGGCCACCGGCCCCGAGGAGAAAGAAGAGCGCGCCGGCAACCGCGAGCGCGCCGAGGATTTGAGAGGTCTTGTTCTTCATGGGCAGTGAGAGCTCCGGTTCAGGGTGTAACGAGCGGGGTCTTCAGGTACCGCCGCCCGTTCGGCTCGGGTTCCGGCAGCTGCCCGGCCGCCATGTTCACCTGCAGGCTCGGGTAGAGCAGCCGAGGCGCGGCGAGGGTGCGATCGCGCGCGGTGCGGCGGGCGACGAAATCTCCCCGCTCGGTCCTGGCGGTGAGCTGCACGTTGCGCAGCTTCGCGTCGGCGACGGTGGTGGACGCTTTCCAGGTGCGCCCCGCGGGCGGGTAGTCGTGGCCGACGAAGAGCCGGGTGGAATCAGGCAGCGTGAACAGCCGCTTGACCACCGAGTCGTAGAGCGCGCCCGCGTCGCCGCGAGGGAAATCACAGCGCCCCACCCCCACGTCGTCCTGGAAGAGCGCGTCGCCAGTGAAGACGGCGTCACCCGTCTTGAAGCTCACGCAGGCGGGCGTGTGGCCGGGCGTGGCGATCACCTCGACCCAGAGCGCGCCGGCCTTCACCACCTCGCCGTCCTGGAGCAGGCGATCGAAGTGGCGCCCGTCCGCGGGGAAGTCGGGCCAGTTGAAGACGTTCTTGAAGACGTCCTGCACCTCGGTGATGCGGCGGCTGACCGCCACCTTCGCGCCGAAGCGCTGCTTGAGCCACTGGCTGCCGGACAGGTGATCGGCGTGCACGTGGGTCTCGAGGACGAAGTGCACCTTGAGTTTCTGCTCGTCGACGAAGGTGGCGACCTTCTCCACGGACTCAGTCCACACCTTGCCGCCGCCGGGCTCGAAGTCGAGCACCGGGTCGAGGATCACCGCGTCGCGCGAGGCCTCGTCGAACACCACGTAGGTCAGCGTCGAGGTCCGCTCATCAAAGAAGGGTTGCGTTTGCATGATCGGCTCCTCACCAGGCGGACATCGGCCCGATGTCACGAACTTGATAACCGGCGCGGGCGAGCATCTGCGCGGCTTGCGCGCTGCGCCCACCGCTTCGGCAATACACCACGATCGGTCGATGGGTCGGCCCGACCTCGTGGAGCCGGGCGGGGAGCTCCTGCACGGGAAGGTTGCGCGCGTGGGGCACGTGGCCCTCGTGGTATTCGGCGGGCGTGCGCACGTCGAGGAGCAGCGCTCCCTGCGCAACGAGCTCACGGTGCTGCGGCTTGTTCTGGGTCATGCCTCTTCGAGCCGCGAAGCCGCCGGCAGATTCTTCGCCTTTTTGGCCAGGAAGAACGCGCGGAGCTTCTGCACCAGCCCGAAACCCAGCAGCGCCGGGGTCGCCACCACGCACGCCGGACACACCGCACCGAGCGCGGCGCCAGCCAGGCCGAGCGCGCCGATCGAGGCGCCGATGGTGAGCAGGTCGGTGCCCGCAGAGCTGGCCCTGCGGGAGTTGCGGATGAGCTCGGCGGTAGAGGTCTTCACACGGTCAGAGAGCCACCCGAACGACCGCGGGGTTCTGAGAATCCACCCCCGGGGGAGGGGCTCTGAAGGCGCATGGTGGCGTTCCTCACTGGCCTCGCGATGGGGCTGGTCTTCGCGGTCCTGGGCGCAGGCGGGGGCATCATCGCGGTGCCGGTGCTGCTGGTGCTCTTCAAGCTGCCCCTGAGCGCGGCCACGGGCGGAGGGCTCGCCATCGTCTTCGCGGCGGCGGTGACGGCGGCGATGGGGCATGCGCGGGCGAAGCGGGTGGATTGGCGGGTGGTGCTGCTGTTCGGCCCGGCCTCGATGCTGGGGGCCGTGCTGGGCGCGAAGCTGAACGCGCTGGTCCCCGAGCGGGTGACCTCTGCGCTCTTCGCGGTGGTGCTGCTGCTGGCGACGGCCTCGCTGTTCCGCAAGAAGCGTGAGGCGCCCGGGGCCGCGCCGAAGGTGGTGCTGGTGCTCGTCGGCCTGGCGCTGGGCGTGCTCACCGGACTTCTCGGGGTGGGCGGAGGGTTCTTGATGGTGCCGGCGCTGGTCGGGTTGGCGCAGCTGCCGCTCCATCGCGCGGTGGGGACTTCGACGGCGCTGATCGCGATGAGCAGCCTCACCGGCGCGACCACCACGCTGGTGCAGAACACCGCGCTCATCCCGCTGGTGTTGCCGATCGCCGCGGGTGCGGTGGTGGGCGCGCTGCTGGGGGTGCCGCTCTCGGGGAAATTGCCGGAGAAGCCGGTGCGCGCGGCGTTCGCGGCGCTCGCCGTCACCGTGGCCGCGGGGATGGCGTGGCGGGCGTTCTGACCTCCCCCGTTCATCCCGAGCCGTTCTGGCCTCCCACGTTCATCCCGAGCGGAGTCGAGGGACGGCAGCACATCCATTTGCCTGAACATCGTTCGCGCGCGCGGGTGTTCGGAGCGCGCGAGGGCTGGCAGAGAGGCGGCCCATGCACCGGCTGCTCATCGCGATGTTTTCTCTCTGTGCGTGCGGCCTGCCCGCCGCGATCAGCGACGGGGATGCCGGTTCTCTCGACTCAGGTCGCGAGGACACCGAGGACGCAGGTGCGCTCGACGGCGGGCCAGTCGATGCGAGCGTTCCCGATGCGAGCGTTCCCGACGCAGGCGTGAACTCCGATGCGGGGACACCTGACGCAGGCGTGCCTTTCGATGCGGGGACGCCCGACGCCGGCGCGCATCAAGGCTGGGCTCGCTACACCATCCCGCTCGGAGGGCATGCCGCGACGGTCGCGCTCAACGGCGCCCCGATGGCCCCGCTCGCCGGGCTCTCCTTCGCCACCGGCCGCTCGTACGAGTTCATCTTCACGCCCTCCGCGCAGTACGTGCTCACCAACCCCGTTCAGCCCGACGACCAGCTCGACTGGAACAAGCTGCCGGGGCTCTCCGACTGCGGGCAGGTCGACCTCGCGCAGGACGGCTTCATGTTCGCGTGGCGATGGCGGCTCGATCTCAACCCGCACGTGCTCGAGCTGGCGCACTACGCGAACAACGCCGGCACGCACCTGTACCCCGCGCAGGGCCTCGTGACGCTCGACGCAGATGACCTCGCCGCCGAAGAGCCGCTGCGCTTCGACCTCTCGATCGGCGGCGCGGGAAACTCGAAGTACCTCTTCCATCTGTTCGGGACGATCCGCGGGCGGGCGATCGACGTGACCGCGGAACATCCGCGTCGGTGCGCGAGCAGCTCACCTGGCGGCTACAAGTGGGCCTCGGGCTTCTACTTCGGGGGCACCTCGACCGCGCCGCAGCCCATCATCGGCTACGTGCAGGAACCGCCCTGAGTCAGCGCCCTCCCAGCGGCAATCAAGCAGCGTGACCGGGCGCTACGGCTTCACCATCTTCTTCACCAGCTTCTGAATGCGTTCCAGCGTGACGTCCGGCCGATCGAGATCGATCACCGGCCGTCCGAGCGGGAACCCAGCGGCGTCCACCAGCACGAACGAGGGAGTCACCGTCACTCCGTAGCGATCGAGCAACGGCACCTGGGTATCGACGTCGACGCGCTCCACGACCAACGCAGGCTGGAGTTCGTGCAGCCGCTCCAGCACCTTCCCCGCCTCGAGGCGTTTGCACGACTGGCACCAGCTCGCGTGGAAATAGAGGAGCTTCACGTCGGCCAGCGTGCGCTTCGGTGGACCTGCGAAGACGAGGGGCGACCACAGCAGCAGCAAGAGGGCGATCCGCTTCACGAGAGATGAGAGCTGCGAACGGCGCGCCAGGTTCATGAGCGCACCCTTTTCAGGGGATGGTGGCTCTGAAGCGCCATGGGTTGGTTCAAGAAGCTGATCGGACTGGAAGCAGAGTCGCACGCCGTGGTGGCGCTCACCGACGACAACTTCCGCAAGGAAGTGCTCGAGAGCCCCGTGCCCGTGCTCGTCGACGCGTGGAGCCAGGGGTGCGGGCCCTGCAAGCTGCTCGAGCCCGTGGTGATGCAGCTGTCGCGCGACTACCAGGGCCGGCTCAAGGTGGCCGAGTTCGACGTGGCGCTGGCCCCGAAGATCGCCGCCCGGCTGCGCGTCTCGGGCACGCCGACCGTCGTGTACTTCTCGAAGGGCCGCGAGGTGGAGCGCGTGGTCGGGTATCGCGC
>VFKJ01000793.1 GCA_009885595.1 Myxococcales bacterium
AACCTGGTGAGGCTCTCGCGGCTGCTCCCCGCGTAGCGGGCCCAGTCAGGAAGCCAATCGGTCAACCCCTCACCCCGACCCTCTCCCCCGCGGGGGAGAGGGAGACAGAAGCCGTGAACACCGAGCGTTTTTCACCACCCTGCTAGTCGGCGCGCAGGAAGAAGGTCACCGGCTCGTTGCCGAGGTTGATCACGTCTCCGCTCTCGAGCTCGCGCCTGGTGACGCGCTCTTCGCCGAACCAGGTGCCGTTCGAGGAGTTCAGGTCCTCGAGGTAAAAGAGGACGCCCTTGCGGGTGAGCGCCACGTGCTCGCGGGAGACGCGCGGTGAGTCGATCACCAGGTCGCAGTGCGGGCCGCGGCCGATGATGAAGCGATCGGCGGTGACCTTGATCGGCTCTTCCCCGTCCCGCTCCAGGTAGAGCGCGATCGGCGCGGCGCGCAGCACGATGGTGCTCTCACCGGCGTCGTCCTCCAGCTCGACTTCGCCGGTGTTGGGCTCGGGCGCGGGGTCGATCTTCTCGGAGAGCTCCTCTTCCTCCTCCGGCGGCGGCGCTTCCGGCGGCGCTTCCTGCTCCTCGGCGGCGGCAGGCGACGCCTCTTCCTCCTCCTCTTCTTCTTCTTCCTCTTCCTCCTGCACCGGCGACCAGGCAGGCCAGGGCTTCGCCAGCTTCTCGAGGTCGGCGTCGATCGCCTCCATGCGCGCGACCACGGCTGCAGGCAGCGCCGGCACCGGTGAAGGCGGGCTCGCCACCTCGGGCGCTGGCTCGGGCGCGGCCACCGGGACCACGGCCACCGGAACAGGCAAAGGCGTGGGCGAACGCACCGGGGGGTTCACCGGCGCAGCGACGATTGGCGCAGCGGCGACCGGCACGGGCACCACCGCCTCGGCCACGCCGGGCAACACGTAGCCGTTGATGCGCAGCCAGGCGAAGACGGCCTGGTTCACGAGCGCCTGCGGCTCGATCGCCATGTCCTTCGACATCGCGGTGAGCGCGCGCTGCAGGTGCGGCGCGATGGAGATGGGTTCACTCATGACGGCTCCTCAGCTCCCGCGCAGGTTGTCCTGCCAGGGCGTCTTCAGCTTCGAGTCGACCAACCAATAGAAGAGCGCCTGCATCTCGGCGTACTGCTGCTCGGCGATACCGGCGACGGGCGGGGCGATCTCCGCCATGTCGGTGCCTTCCCACTCGAAGGACGCCACGCCGTGCTGCCTGGCGTTGCGGCCGCTGAAGGCGCGCTGATCTCTCGAGCGCCACAGCCGCTGCTGCGCCATGCCCGCCGCCTTGCCGAAGTCTTCCGGCGGAGCGAGCTTCTTCGGCAAGGCCACCTCGGTGAGCCCGGCCGCCCAGCACAGCCAGCTCAAGGCGTTCCAATCGGCGCGGGCCAGGCGAAGGAGCGAGGGCAGGGAGGCGTCCTTCACCTCAGGCAGCTCGTCGAAGTCGACGGTCTGCGGCTCGCCCTCGTCGTCTTCCCACGCGTGCTCACCCTGCTCGAGCGCGACGGGCCCCTTTGGCAGCAGCCTGGTCAGCTCGGGAGGCAGCGCGGGGTTTCTGGGGGTGAGCTTCTCGAGCAACGCCTCGCGCACCAGGTGGATCCGCGTGGCGTACTTCTGCGCGAGCAGCTGCAGCTCTTCCAGCGAGCGCTCGGGCTTCTCGGGCACGTCCTCGAAGCTGGTCTGCGGCTTCTCCGTCGCCGGACCAAAGCCGTACGAGGGGAAGAGCCCCCTGAGGTACACCAGCAGGAACTCGGCCCGATCGGGCGCTTCGGCCGCCAGCTCGTTGGCGTCGAGCTCGGCCTGCGCCTGCAGCCCCAGGCTCATCAAGACGAGCGCGCGGGTGAAGAGGAGCTCGGTGCGATCCGGCGCCAGCAGGATGGCGGCGTTGCTGAAGTCGAGCGCCGCGCGGCTCTGGAACGCCTGGTCGAGCGCGACCGCGAGCTTGCTGAGCACCAGGGCCGCGTGCGCGCCTTCCACCAGCTCGTAGCCCAGCCAGTTGGTCGGCCGGTCGACCTCCACCGCGAGGGTCACCGCCACTTCCTCCTTCACCGGGCGGGCGACAGACGCGAGCAGGGCGTGGAAGCCCGCGAGGTCGCGCTTCGAGCCGGCGGCGCGCGCCCAGGTGACGAGCGCCTCGACCACCTTGCCCTCGGTCTCGAGCTTCCTGGCCAGCGCCACCCAGTCCACCGTGCAGTCGTTCGAGTACGCCGCCAGCGGGCCGCCCTCGAGCGAGCGGGTGTCGCCGTAGTCGCACTTGCCCAGGGTGGCCCCGCTCGCGTCGCACAACAGCCACACGCCGCTGCGCCGGCCTTCGCGGAACTCGCCGCGCTCCTGCGCGATGCGGGGGTCGGTGAAGGGGTTGCCGCCCTGCACGAACACCGTGGCCGGGCCGTGCCGCACGTCGTCGACGTAGACCCCGTCTTCCTTGAGCTGGCCTTCGCGGGTCCAGCAGCGCCAGCGCCCCACCTTGTGCTGCGTCTCTGATGCGGCGTCGCCCCGGTGCCACTCGTCTTTGGGCTCGACGAACTCCGCGCCCTCGTCCACGCCCGCGGGCCTGAGCGGATAGGGATCGCCGTTGGCAGGCAACACCCGCTCGCCCGCGCGGTTGAAGTGGCGGATGCCGTGGAGCTGGCCCTTCTCGAAGGTGCCTTCCTGGCTCAGCTCTCCGTTCTCGTGGAAGCGCTTGAACGCGCCGTGAGGCACGTCCATCACCAGGTGGCACTCGCTGCACTTCGTGCCGTCGGCGCGCCAATAGGTGAAGTCGCCGTGCTTCTTGCCCTCGACGAGCGGCCCGAAGACCCACTCGTCGTCGGTCGCGTCCCACCACGCCTTCGCGGGAATGCCCGCCGGTCGCTTCGGTGCCTTGCTCACGGGGAAGAGTTTCTAGTCCACGGCGCCGAACCACGCACCGCCAGCGTGAGGCGCAGGCGGCGATGGCCGACGCTGACGTCGAGAGGACTTCGGTTCAGCGGCCG
>VFKJ01000275.1 GCA_009885595.1 Myxococcales bacterium
CAGCGGGGAATGAGAGGCTGCATAAGTTCGACGCATGTCGTCATGGCATCGAAGTAAGGTACCTTGAATCTGTTCTGTGTAAGCCCGTCCATGGACGCGCGGGAAGAGACCCGCACCACCTCAGGGAGAACCATCATGAAACGCCTCATCGCCGTGTTTGCCGCCTTCGCCCTCGTTTCGCTGCCTGCCGTCGCCGCGGACAAGAAGATCGAGCGCCTCTGGAAAGCGAAGTGCAGCTCGTGCCACGGCGCTGACGGCAAGGCCGAGACCGAGAAGGGCAAGAAGATGAAGACGGGCGACATGACGCTCGCCGACTTCCAGAAGAAGAGCGACGCCGACCTGATGAAGGCGATCGACGAAGGGGTGACGCTCGAGAAGGACGGCGTGAAGAAGGAAATGGACAACTACAAGGACCTCACCCCCGAGCAGAAGACGGGCCTCATCACCTTCATGCGCGAGTTCAAGAAGTAGTCGTCAGTCCTTGCGGTGCTGGCGGGGTGCGCTCCTCACGGGGCGCGCCCACAGCGGCCGCGGCGGGGGCGTGGTCGAGTCGAGCTCCCGCTGGAAGTCCTGATCAGTCAGGCGCGTGGGGCGGGTGAACTCGTAATACGAGAACACGCCGCCCCGCATCAGCACCTGCTTCCCCGCGCGCGGGACCTTCACCCACAGCTCGTCCACCTCGCCGACGCCGACGTGCAGCACCTCGCGCGGCTGGTCGGGCGTTTCCACGGTGAGCACGTCGGCCACCAGCGCCTGCGGCGGGGTGCGATCTCCGCGCGTCCGCGCCAGGTGCTCGAGCTCGCTGCCGATGGTGCGCAGCCGCTCGTCCATCGCTTTGGGGAAGGGCTTGCCCGCAAGCTCGAGGTCGCTCACCTCGATCACGAAGCGCAGGAACCCCCCGGGTGCGTCGTCGGCCCCTTCGACTCCGCTCGGCTCGAACGCGCGCAGCGCCTGGTGGAGGGAGAGCAGCGCGCGGTACACGTCGGGGCGCGGGTCGACGAAGCCGCCCACCTTCGAGGGGGGAAGCTCGGCCTCGTCGCCGCCTTCGCGCATCACCACCGGCTGCTTCACGACGAGCAGGGTGTCGTGCTTGAGCTCGGCCCAGGAGCCGGCGGCGGCGGTGAGCACCCGCCCTTCCCAGGCAGAGGTCTTCGCGTAGGCCGGCTGGCCCGCGGGGGCGGGCCCCAGCAAGAGCGCCAGCACCTCGAGCCACCGCTGCGAATAACTGCCCCCCGGAGGAAGTGAGGACGCGGCAGCGGGACGCCCGAGAAAGCGCAGCGCGGCGGGAGACCCCAGCGCGGCGAGCACGTCGAGGGCGGAAGGGGTGCGCCTGGCGCCGACGCGGCCGAGCAGCGCTGCGTCGAAGGTGCCCGCGCCCCCCAGCAACGCGAACACCGGGCCGCGCAGGGAAGCCACCCGCCCCCGGGGCAGCTTCGCCACCTTCGCGAGGAGCACCTCGAGCGGCGCGTCGGTGAGCAGCGGCTGCAGCGCGCTGACGCCGGGATCGTCGGCCGGGCCCGCCACGAAGTCGCGCACCGCCTCGAGCTCGCGCAGGGCGGCGGCGGCGGGCGCGTCGATGAGGCGCACCACCGCGGCCGCGCCGGGCAGGCCCTGGCGATCGAGCGGGAAGACGCACTGGGCGTACCAGGTGGAGGCGAGAAAATAGCCGCGCAGCCGGGGCTGCTCGTAGTGCCCCCGCGGGAGGAACAGGGTGGCGTCGACCGGCAGCGGGCAGGCCTTCGAGGTGAGCGGGCCTTGCGCCGCGCGCAGCGCCTTCACCTCGGCGCTCACCAGGGCAGCGAGGCGGGGCTCGACGGCGGCGCGCTCGTCGAGCAGCGCGAGCGCCACCGCGTGGAAGAGCGCGAGGGACACCAGCCCGTCTGGGGGAGCGCCCTGCCGGGGCCACTGCGCCAGCGCGCGGGCGAGCTGCCCCGAGGAGAAGGTCTGGAGCGCCGCCACCAGCCTGCGCTGCTCCAGGCCCGCCAGCTCTTCGTCGAAGCGCGCGTGGAAGACGTGCAGCACCACGTCGGCGGAGATGAAGCTCGGCACCTTCTCGTAGGCGTTGCGATCGTAGAGCGAGAAGAAGTGCTTCTCGTGGCCCTCGAGGACGGTGAAGCCGTTCTTCGCGAGCAGTTCCTGGGCCTGGGCCGGCAGCGGGCCCGCGGCGAGCTGCAGCAGCACGAGCGCGCTCATCATGCAGCGCTTCTACCTTCGAAATGGCCCCTGCCAAAACGGAGCGGACCGCGGGTGACGTTCAGTCGCTCGCCGCGCGCGAGCTGGCGAGCAACTGGGCGAGGGCGCGCAGGCCGTCTTGCGAGGTGAAGATGCCCACCACCTGCTCGTTGTCGACCACCACCGAACTGCCGAGCTTGTGCCTGGCCATGTGACGCACCGCCACTTCGAGCGGGGTGGAAGGGGCCACGGTCCACGGCGCGCGGCTCATCGCCTGCGCCAGGGCGATCTCCGCGGGGCTGGCGCCCGAGTGCGCTTCGATCAACTTCACGTCGCGATCGCTGATCAGCCCGACCAGCGCGCCCTCGTCGGTCACCGGAAGGTGCCGCACGCCGGTGCGCTTCATCAATCGCTTCGCGTCGGCCACCGTGCTCGAAGCATCGATGGTCAGCGGCGAACGCGTCATCAGATCCTGAACGAGCAGCGTCTGAGCCATGTCACACCTTCGCAGCAAGTGAGGTGCCACCCGGGCCTTGCCGAGCCGTTCAGCCAGCCGACGCAAGCCATGCGCCGGGCGCCGGGCGCCTTGAAGGCCGTCGTCGAGTCAACGCGTGGAGGCGACCGCGCCTTTCAAGTCAGCCGACGCGCGCACCCGGTCTCTCGACCGGTCTGCCG
>VFKJ01000599.1 GCA_009885595.1 Myxococcales bacterium
AGCTCGGCGCTCTGGTGCCCGAAGGGCCAGGCGAAGGTCTGGGCCTTCAGCCCCAGGCTCAGCAGCCGCTCGCGGTCGCCGCAGATCTGACGCACCGCCTCGTCTCGATCCATCAAGGTGAGATCGAGGTGGTGCTTGGAGTGCCCGCCGATCTCGTGCCCCGCGGCCTGGAGCGCGAGCACGTCTTCCAGCCGCATGTACGGGGGCAGCTCGGGCGAGCTGCTGCCGAGGCGGGTGCTGTTCACGTAGAAGCTGGCGCGCAGCCCGGTCTGGTCCAGGGTGGGCACCACCGCGAGCTGATCGGCGGTGGAGTCGTCGAAGGTGAGCGAGACGAAGGTCCCCGCCGCCCCCGCGCTGCCGTCGGGGTTGGCCATCGCGTCGTAGATGGTGAAGGGCAAGGAGAGCGCCTGCCCCCCACGCGGCGTCACCCACAGGGTCACCTCGGGGTGGGTCTGCCGGGGCACCTCCACCCGCACCGAGTCCACGCTCCAGGAGAGCACCTTCGCCTCGACCTCGTCGAAGCGCACCTGGCCCGCGCGGGTCCCCAGGCCCGAGCCGCGCACCTCCAGCGTCTCGCCGGAGCGGGCCACCCCGGGCACGACCGCTTCGAGGGTGGCTTCCTGGCCACAGCCGCCCAGCACCACCACCCACATCGCCACCAGACTGCCTCGTGTCGTCTTCATCGTCGTGCGCCTCCTGCGCCGTGCCTCGGAAACGGGTGCGGGCGGAACCAGGCGGCCGGGGGCGGCACGATCGGGCGCCTCCTGCCGGTGGTCCAACCCTCGTAGCCATTGGGGGTCCAGGGGGTCTCCGTCCAGCCGACCCAGAAGGCCCCAAAGGGAACGTCGCCCACCACCACCGAGCGCACGCACAGGGCGAGCAGCCGGCGCAGGCGGAACAGCAGCGCGATGCGCACCGTGCGCCCCTTCACCAGCGTCCACTCGGGAGCGAACCTGGTGGTGTTCCCGAACAGGAACAGATCCTTGAAGACCCCCGCCAGGCAGGCGCTGAAGTTGATGCACACGCTGTAGAGCGGCGCCAACGGCAGCGCGAACAGCACCGGCCAGAAGCGGCGCCGATCGCGCTCGAGGATCAACGCCAGGGCGGTGAAGACCGCGTAGGTGAAGGTCTGCAGCAGGTACGCCAGCAGCGCGCCCGCCGCGCCCCGGGACGCTCCGAGGAGCAGCATCGGCAGCACCAGGTAGGCGGCCAGCACCGCCAGGATGTTCATGAGCGTGAGCCACAGGTGCAGCACCACCCACGCCCCCACTTCCCAGTGGAAGGCGAAGGCGTTCTTGAACCGAAACCCGCACTCGAAGCGAGAGGCGTTCCAGCGCACCCGCTGGACCCAGAGGCCCTTCACGGTGGTGGGGGTGTAGGTGAACACCCGCGCCTCCGGCTCGTAGTCGGGGGACCGTTCCCAGAAGTACGAGCGCACCACCCGGCCCAGCGCGTGAAGCGGCGAGCGCGGCGCCTCCAGCACGAGCTTCCCCTCGCGCCAGGTGGACATCGCCGCGAGGAAGGAGATGCAGGTGTCGTCGGAGGCGCCGGTGAGCGCCTCGGGGAGCGGCGCCGCGGTGCTCTGCGCGAACTGCGGCGGCGGCGCCCCCACCCACCAGGCCAGCCACTGGCGCAGGGTGATGGTGCGCATGAAGCCCATGAAGCGGGGCGCCTCGAGCAGGATCTGGGTCCAGGTGCAGTACAGCGCCCCGGGGATGCCGATCTGCGGCCTGAGCTTGAGGTTGAAGCGCGAGACGTTCGAGTAGAGAAATTCCCGCGCCACCTGGAAGTAGATCTGGCCCGAGACGCTGAAGAACTGCCGCAGCGAGGCAAGCGACCACCCTTTCCAGAAGAGGTCGGGCCGAATGCAGACCTTGCCCGCCACCACCCGCCGGGGGTTGCCGCTGAACCGATGCGGGGTGAGCAGGCGCCGCGCGGCCAGCCCCAGCGCGCCCGGGCTCAAGGTGCCGTCACCGTCGATGCTGAAGTAGAGCGGCGGGAAGACCGGGTACACCCCCTGGGCCACCAGGGCGCGCATCGCCGTCACCCCCGACTCCACCGCCATCATCTTGCCCAGCCGCGTGGGGTTGCCCGTCACGTGCAGGTGCACCCCGGGCGCGTCGCGGCGCGCCTTCACCCAGGCCCGCAGCTCGGCCGCGAGCTGGGGGCTCTCCTGCAGGCCGTCCACCGCGGCGACGATCACCAGCTCGCCGGGGTAGCCGTTGGTGGCGCAGGCGTTGGCGGTGACGGTGATGGCCTCGAGATCTTCCCGGTTGCGCAGGAGCGAGGGAATGATCGCCAGCGCCGGCGGGAGCGACCCCACCGGCGGATCCGGGCGCTGCCGCACCACGCGCCACAGCCAGCGGGTGAGCACCACCAGAAAGTCGCTCTGGGTGAGGGTGATGATCAGGAAGGCGCCCACCAGCACCGGCCAGGCCAGGGTGAAGGGATCGCGGGTCTTCAGGGCCCACCAGAGCGACTCCATCGCTCACCTCCCCCGCCGCGGCGCGGGCCGCAGCAGTGCGGGGTCGGCCACCGCCACCCCGAACAGCAGCAGCAGGGCGGCCTTCAACCGCCACCTCGCACTCGCAGGGTCCTGGCGTGCGCCGCCGAGCGATCGCTGAGCACCAGCAGCGCGAATTGGCCCCGCTCGGTGGAACCCCAGGGGTCGGGCTGCATCACCTCGCCGGGAAGCAGCGCGGACACCACCCCCACCTCGCGGCAGCCGAACACCACCAGGGTACAGCGCAGCACCCGGTCGCCTGCCCGCACCCCTTCCAGCTGCGTGTACGGCACGAAGGCCACGTCGAGCTGCGTCTCCACCGCCTGGTAGAGGGGCAGCCGCTTGAGGTGGGCGATCAGCTCCTCGAGCTTGCCCACCCGCTCCAGCAGCGCCTGCTTCGCCGCGAGCCGGGCCGCCTTCTTCGCCTGAAGGTGCAGCAGCTGCAGCCCCAGCCGCACGCTCAAGTCCTCCCGCGCCACCATCTCGGGCATGGGAGGGGCGCCGCCTTCCAGCGAGCGCTGCCCCAGGCGCACCTTGCGCACCGCCGACTCCGAGTCCACCCGGGAGCGCGCCGCCTCGAGGGACGCGAGGACCAGCTGATCGAGCCGCTGTTCCTCGCGCTCGTACTCCGCGCGGTTGATCACCCCCGCTTCCAGGTTCTTCCGGCCCAGCTCGGCGACCTGCTGCTGCTTGGCGATCATCCGCGCCAACACGCTTTGCTGCTGGGCGGCGTTCTGCAGCCGCGCCGCGCCCGCCGAGGCCTCGACCGAGTGCAGGTTCTGCGTCCAGGGCGCGGCCGCGGTCACCGTGCGCTTGAGGCCCTCCAGCTCGGCGATCTCCGCGTCGGCGTCGGCCAGCTCCGCGGCGGCTTGCTCGGCCTCCGCCCGGGCCCGGGCGCGCTCCAGCTCGAGCTCGGTCAGCCGCAGCTTCCCGTCGAGCACCAGGGCGCTGTCGGGCGAGAGCGAGAGCGGCGCCACGAAGGCGTCGCTCGCCGCCCGCCAGGCGGAGTAGGCCACCCAGAGCACCGTCGCCAGGACGAAGCCCAGGGCCAGCAAGGAAGCCAGCCGCACCAGCAGCGGCCGCGACAAGGCGACCGGCGGCGAGGGAAAGGTGGGTGCGAAGTTAGCCATGGCTGTCCTCCTCCAGCAGCGCCGAGAGCGTCTCCACGAAGGCGGCCAGGTAGATCCGCTCAGACTCGGCCACCAGCTGGTCGCAGGTGAGCAGGGAGATCGCGAAGGCCACGTTGGGCGACTGGGCGCGCTCCAGAGCCTCGCGGGTGGTGGCGATCGACTCCAGCTGCCGCTCGAGCAACTTCATCTCGTTCCTGGCCTGGGTCCGCAGCGAGCCGAGCCGCCGCAACAGCTCTCGCACCCGCACCTCGACGCCGGCGCGATCGCTCTGCAGCTCGGCGGCCCGGGCGCTGGCTTGCGCCCGCTCCAGCGGACCGTTCACCAGCGCCCCCAGGTGCACGTTGAGCTCGATCAGCCCGTACCAGTCGAGCGGGCGCTCGCTGACCACCACCCCGCCCCCCAGCCGCAGGTTCCAGAAGCTGAGCGCGTGCGCGCTGGCCAGCCGCTGCTCCTGCCGCACCCCGTGGTCCAGCCAGTCGCGGGCCAGCGCGCCGGTGCCGCGGGCGGGCTCGTACCCCTTCGCTTCGAGGCGCTGTCCCTCGCCACCGGCCTGCACCAGGGTGCGCTCGAGGGTGACGGTGCGCGAGCGCACCTGGTTGAGCTCGAACAGGGTGACCACCCGGCTGGTGAAGCGCTCCTCTTCCTGGGCGAGCACCGACCTCCACAGGGTGGCGTTCTTGGCCAGGTAGGCCTCCTGGCGGCGGAGGGCGGGCAGCCGGGCCGCGCCCTCGGCGTTCTCCACGAAGGCCTCCAGGGTCGACTGCACGGCCTCGCGCTCGCAGTCCTCGTCGGAAGCGCTCTCCAGCAGCAGTCCGCGCGCCGCTTCGACCGGAGAGAAGGCCAGGCCCGCGCGTGCCTGGTAGGGGGTGAGGCTGGTGGTCTCGAGGTCCGAGAGCGGCAACCCCGACAGGCTCCGGGGGAAGCGCAGCCCCTGCACCACCAGCTGCGGGCTCATCAGGCGCGCCGCCTCGCTCCTGGCCCGCGCCCGCACTCGCTGGCAATACGGAGTGTCGGCCGCGCTGGCCGCGAGCGGCAGCAGCGCGGCGAGGGCGACCAGGCGAACCATCAGAGGCACCAGTAGCTGAGCCGGCCGCTGGGCAGCTCGGACGGGTCGAGGGCGCTCTTCACGTCCACCAGCACGCCGCCCTTGCGAATGCGCTCCACCCACCCCGAGAGCGGGGTCTCGAGGAACTTCTGGTGGGGCACCGCGAGGATGAGGGCGTCGAGCCCCTGGAAGGCGTCGAGCCCCGCGAGGGTGAGGCCGTAGTGGTGCTTGGCTTCCAGCGGCTCCACCCAGGGGTCGTGCAGCAGGGCGTTCACGCCGAACTCGGCGAGCTCGGCCAGCACGTCGGGCACCTTGCTGTTGCGGATGTCGGAGACGTTCTCCTTGAAGGTGAGGCCGAGCACGCCCACCTTCGCGCCCCTCACCGGCAGGCCCGCCTTCACCAGCAGCTTCACGGTGCGATCGGCCACGTACGGCCCCATCTGGTTGTTGATCTGCCGCCCCGAGAGGATGACGCGCGGCTGGTAGCCGACCTGCTCGGCGCGGGTGGTGAGGTAATAGGGGTCGACCCCGATGCAGTGGCCTCCCACCAGCCCAGGAGAGAACGGGAGGAAGTTCCACTTGGTGGCCGCCGCGGCGAGCACGTCGCGGGTGCGGATGCCGAGCCGATCGAAGATCAGCGCCAGCTCGTTCATCAGCGCGATGTTCAAGTCGCGCTGGGTGTTCTCGATCACCTTGGCCGCCTCTGCGACCTTCACGCTGGCCGCGCGGAAAATGCCGGCGTCCACGATGGTGGCGTAGGCCCTGGCGACCCGATCCAGGGTCTCCTCGTCTTCGCCCGCCACCACTTTGATCACCCGCTGCAGGGTGTGCAGCTTGTCGCCGGGGTTGATCCGCTCGGGCGAGTAGCCCAGCTTGAAGTCCACGTGCTGCCGCAGCCCCGAGACCCGCGCGAGAATGGGCCCGCACAGGTCTTCCGTCACGCCCGGGTAGACGGTGGACTCGTACACCACCACGTCGCCCTTCTTGAGCACGCTGCCCACCAGCTCGCTGGCCTTGAACACCGGGCTCAGATCGGGCCGATTGTCTTGATCGATCGGGGTGGGCACCGCCACCACGTAGAAGTTGGCCTCGCGCAGCAAGGCGGCATCCGCGGTCACCCGCAGCGGGTTGGCCAGCAGCTCCTGCACCGACACCTCCCCCGCAGGGTCGACGCCGCTCGCCAGGGATCGCACCTTCTCTTCCTTGATGTCGAAGCCGATGGTCCCCGCAAATTGCCGCGCGAACCCCATCGCCACCGGCAACCCCACGTACCCCAGCCCGATCACTGCGATGCGTTCAGTACTCGTTCGGCTTCCATCCATTGCCAACC
>VFKJ01000853.1 GCA_009885595.1 Myxococcales bacterium
GAAGCGCGTGCCGTCGGCGACGTAGGTCAGCACGCCCGAGGAGATGGGCGCCGTCGCCGGTCGGAAGGTGTTGCCGTAGTTGTCGCTGCGCTGCTGGCCGTCCATCGAGGTCGACGCCAGCACGAACGCGCCTTGCGCGGCGATCGCCTCCACCGTGCCGCGCAGCGCGCTCGCGGTCCAGGTGGCGCCCACGTCGCTCGACTCGAAGAGGCCGCCCGTGCTCCCGGCACCGAACAGCTTCTGCTGCGCGGGCGCCGCGACGAAGCGGGTCACCGGCATCGCGAACAGCGGCGTGTTGAGCGCGCTGCGCCGCGCCCAGGGACCTGCGAGCGCGGTCGCCTTGTAGAGCCCGCCCGTGGTGACCAGCAGCCACTCGCTCGACTTCTTCACGATCGTCCAACACGGGGTCGAGGGCGCCGTCGTCACCTGCGCCCAGTCGGCGTCGAGGGTCTTCACGTAGAGCCCGCCGCCCGCCGCGCCGGCCGCGGTCATCACCAGCGCTTGATCGAAACGATCGAGCGAGGTCGGCTTCACGTCACCCATCAGCGGCGTGGTGACCGGCAGCCAGCGGGTGTCGGTGGCCGGGAGCGACAGCAGCCCCTGATCCGTCGCGACGAAGAGCACGTTGTCGAGCACCGCCGCGCCGCGCACGCGCGCGTTCGCAGGCCAGCCCTCGCTGCGCAGCGTGTAGCGGGTGTACTTGATGGGCTGCGGTCCCGCGTCGAACGGCCCCGCATCCTGCGTGGTGGCTCCGCCATCGGGCTCGCCCGCCACCCCCTCGCAGCCGGCCAGCAACAGCCCCACGCACAGAAAGAGTCGCTTCATCGGCTGACCTGCCTCGCGAGAAAGGCCCCCAGCTTCAGGAGCGCGTTCGGGCCGATGGTATGCCCTCCGTCGAAGGGAACGAACTCGAGTTGCATGCCGGCTTCCACGAAGAGGTCGCGCAGCCACTCGGCGGCGGGGTAGGGCAGCACGGGATCCTGCCGGCCGTGCGACTGGAACACCGGCAGCGCCGCTCTCGCCTTCGCCCTGGCGCGCCAGACGTCTTCGATCAGCAGGGTGCCCGAGAGCACCACCAGGCCGCCCGGCGCCTCCTCCAGCCGCAGCGCCACGTCGGTGGCGATCATCGCGCCCTGGCTGAACCCACCGAGGATGAGCTTGTTCATCGGCAGGTGGGTCTGGTTTGCCACCTCCTGCACCAGCGCGAGCATCGCCTTGCGCGCCGCGGCCATGCCCTCGGGCTCGACCTTGCGGAACGCGCGCTGCGCCTCCGGATCGTTCGCCAGGCGCTGGATCGCCATGAGGTCGATGAGCCACCAGGCGCGCGAGTCGCCCCAACCGCCTTCCAGGGTCAGCGGGGCCGCGGGGAAGTAGAACCGCACGTCACGCAGCTGGGGGAGCGCGCGGGCGAGCTCCGGGCCCAGCCCGACCAGGTCATTTCCGGGGGCTCCGAAGCCGTGACAGAGAATCACGGCGGCCTTGGGCGGCGTCTGGGTGGCCTGGTAGACCTCGACCGTCAGGCCCGCGAGCTGGGTGTGCATGGGTCGAGCCGTACACAGCGGCCGTGCTCACGACAAGAGCTTGACCCGCGCCGACTGCTGTATTCTTCCGCGACCGTGGCATTCACCCTGAGAGTCTCGCAAGCCGGCACCGAGTCGGAGGAGTTCCCGTTCGATGGAGGCGAGGCCCGGCTGGGCCGCACCGCCGACAACGACGTGGTGATCAAGGATCCCTCGTCCTCGCGCAGCCACGCGCGCGTGTACGAAGAAGAGGGCCGCTTCTTCGTGGAGGATCTGAAGAGCGCCAACGGCACCAAGCTCAACGCCAGGACCCTCAAGAGCGCGCTCGAGCTCAAGAACGGCGATCGCATCACCATCGGCGACGTCACCCTCGAGTTCAGCTGCCCGGAAGCGAACGACACCCTGCTGGGCGCGCCTTCCTCGACGGTCGATGAGGCTTCGGCGGAGCCCGCGCCGGAAGAAGATCCGAACGCCACCGTCGTCAAGCCGCCCAGCAAGGCCGCTGCCGCCATCATCGCCCAGGCCAGGCGGCCGCCCGTGCGCAAGGCCCCCACGCCCCCGCCCGACGACGAGCCCGCTGCTGAAGAGGCGCCGCTGGGGGCTGAAGAAGACGAGGACCAGCCCTCCGACTCCACCGGCAACTTCGCGGTGCCGCCGCCCAAAGCGCTGCAGAAACGAGGCGCCACCGCGGCTGTGGTGCGCGCTCCCCGGGGAGCTTCGGGGGGCGAGGTGGCGGCGCCGATCTCCGCCGCCGAGCGCGCGCGCGCCCGCCGCGAGCTGCAGAAGTCCTCCAGCGGCCGCGCGATGTTGTTGTGGTCCGATCTCCCGCTCGCCGGGAAGATCGCCGTCGGGGTCATCGGAGGCGGCGCGATCATCGCCAGCCTGGTGTTCCTGGTGATCGCGATCATTCCTCACAGGTCGGAGCGGAAGATCGAGCAGGTGACGCTCACGCCCAACGGCGACCCCCTCCCCGAGTCGTACGGCTCGGGCGACTCGGTGGACTTCGAGCGGCCCGACATGAAGTCGTTCTCGTTCACCTTCGCCTCGCCGACCGCGATCGTCGGCGTGCTGCACTACCAGGCGCGCGACTGCGGCAAGGACGAGGTGACCATCGAGCTCAACGGCGCGCAGCTGGGCAACGTGCCGCCGGACACCGTCGAGGTCGCGCAGCGGCAGCTGGAGATCGTCCTCCCCTCGACGCAGCTCAAGGTCAACGAGTCCAACGAACTCGTCTTCGACAACGTGAACAACCCGCCGGGCCAGGACACCTGGGCCATCTGGAACGCCTGGGTCGAGGTGATCCCCATTCCGCGGATGAGCGCCGAAGAAGCGGGCCGGCGCGCCAAGGAAGATCTGGAGCGCGCGGCGCGCATGTACGATCTGCGCTCGGTGGGCGCGATGAACCTGTTCCGCTCGTGGAAGCAGTACCGCGACGCCTGGCTGCTGCTCGAGGCCACCCCCGATCGCCCGCCGGAGCTGCTCGAGATCGCCCGCAGCCGCATGCGCGAGATCCGCCCGGAGCTCGATCGCAAGTGCTCCGGCATGCTGGTCGACTACCAGAAGGAGATGAACCAGAAGTACCCCAACATCGCCGTCGCCCGGCAGGTGCTGGCGAACATCCCTTCGCACTTCGAGAAGGAGCACCCCTGCTACGGCATGAGCCGCGGCCTGCTGCGCAACCTGGAGGACCTCGCCGGCGTTGAATGAACGGGGTCCGGCGGGGGCTTCACGCTATACCGACGCGGCATGGAAACGCCTTCTGCAGCCCCCAAGCAGCGGTCCCCGTGGGTTTACGTGTTGCTCGGCTGCGGGGGCCTTGCGGGCCTCATCTGCCTGGGCACGATGCTGGTCGTCGGCCTGGGCCTGAAGACGGCCAACGACGTCGTCTCGGGCGTGACCGACCCCGAGGAGCGGCAGAAGAACGCCCTCA
This sequence comes from Myxococcales bacterium, assembly GCA_009885595.1. GTDB lineage: Bacteria > Myxococcota > Myxococcia > Myxococcales > Myxococcaceae > Archangium_A. The sequence continues at coordinate 3,451 of VFKJ01000853.1, forward strand.
AGCAGCTCGGCGCCATCCCCGACGGCTACACGGTGGTGGCGAGCATGAACATGTACTTCGCGCAGACCACCATGCTCACCGACGGCGAGATCCTGCCCGACGGCGGCTTCGTGCTCGGTGAGGGCCACACCTTCGCGTACTTCCGGGTGATGGCGAACGACAACAACAAGAAGGCGCGCGACTTCCTCCAGGGCAAGGAGACCGATCCCGAGGCCCTCACCCGGAGCGGCATCAACATCAACCCCGAGGACATCGTGAAGCGCGGCCAGGTCACCATCGACGGACGAAAGTTCTCGTACGTCGCCTCTCGTGGCTTCGAGGTAGAGCCAACCACGATGGACGAGAAGACGAACACCGGCGCCACCGTCAGGAAGACGGGTCTCAAGACTCACCCTCAGCTCAACAACGCCATCCTCTTCGAGTGTCCCGGCGAACAGCTCCAGGTGGGGGTGTGGAGCCAGCAAGACCCCGCCCCCGAGAAGAACTCTGAAGAGCTTGATCTGGCTGGCACGGTGGCTGACGAGGCGCAGTTGGCGAAGTTCCTCAAGCCGATGAACCCCTGCGGCAAGTAAGTTCTCGACCCAATGCTCCAGCTCGTGGTGGTTGCCGCGCTCGCCCTCTCGGATGGCGGGATAGGGGAAGATCTCTCGAGCAACCCGTACGCGGAGGAAGCCCCCGCTGACGGTGGCCTCGCCGCCGCCGCGCCCATTGCCGCTCCTCCGCCTGCGCCGGGTGCTGCACCGGCGCAGGTGATCGAGGCCGAGAAACGCGACGCCCGCCCCGAGTTCGTGAAGGGGGAGCTCTCGGTGTACCTGGGCAGCGATCGCCTCTCGGTGAAGAACACCCGCATCGGCGTGTCGGCCGGCGTCGACCGGTTCGAAGACGCCTACTACGCGCTGATCGAGCCGATGGTCGACCTGCGGCTCTTCGACGCGAAGCTCGGCA
>VFKJ01000681.1 GCA_009885595.1 Myxococcales bacterium
CGCCCCAGATGTCCTGGCCCAGCGCCCGGTAGTCTTGCCACACCACGAAGTAGTTCGCGCCGCTCGAGGCGACCGCGGGGGAGCGCTCGGCGTTGGCGGCCTTCGACCACAGGATGCTGGGACCCAGGCTGGCCGAGCTCGTCACCGTCCGCCCCAGGACGTCATAGGAGCCGCTCCCCACCCGGAAGGACCACCCCATCAGGATGCCCGTGCCGTCGCTGGCCAGGGTCGGTTCGAGCTGCTTATCGCTCGCGTTCATCAGGAAGAGCGGCGGGCTGTCGAGCACCGCGGTGTTGGTGACCCGCGCCCCGTAGACGTCGGGTGTCGGGTTGCGGGTGTCTTCCCACGCGACCAGGAAGGTGGTGCCCGTGCCGCTGGTGCCGAAGGCCGAGATGGCCGGTCGCCACATGCCCGCACCGCCGGTCGCGATGGGGAAGTTCGCCGTCGCTGCTGGGCTCACCACCCCCGCAGGCGACACCCGCGCGCCGTAGATTTCGTAGCGGGCCAGGGTGCGGTAGTCCGACCAGGCCACCAGGTGCGTCACCCCGTTCCACGCGACCGCCGGCGTGGCCTGATAGCCCGTCGCTGAAGCGATGGCGAAGGCCGCGGGGTCCAGCACGGCGCCCGCGGAAGTGACCCGGGCGCCGTAGATGTCACCGCTGCCGGCGCGGGCGTCTTCCCAGACCACCAGGAAGCCGGTGCCGTCGGAGTCGACGTCCGGGAAGCTCTCGGCGTAGCTCGCCGAACCGGAGATGGGAAACCCAGCGGGCCCGTCGAGCACGTTCCCTGCGCTGTCCACCCGCCCGCCGAAGACATCGAGGCTGGCCCCTTGCTGCTGGGTCCAGACCACCAGGTACCTTCCGTTCGCGTACGCCACGCGCGGCCGCTCACCCGCATTCTGGCTCAGCTGGAGACTGGCGGAGTCGCTCACCACGCCTGCGGCGGTGACCCGGGCGCCGTACACCCTCCAGATATCCTCCGCGCTGCGATCGTCCTGCCAGGTGACGAAGAAGTTCGAGCCGTCGCTGGCGACGTCCGGGGCGCGGATCTTCGTGGTCGGCACGGACGAGATGAAGAACCCAGCTGGGTCGAGGAGCGCGCCGGTCGCGTCGAGGCGCGCGCCGACCAGGTTGAGGTAGGCATTGTTGTTCGAGTCGATGCCCTCGCCGGTCGCGGTGTACACCAGCAGGTACTCAGACCCGTTCCAGGCGAGCGAGGCTTCCTGCTGGTCGTATTCCGCGGACTCCCACACGGGAAGGTCCACCGCGAGCTCGGCAGACACCAGCGGGTCGAGCACCGCCGGGTAGCTGCTTGCTGCCACCACCGCGGCAGGCACCTCCAGCACGATGGCCTCGTCGCGCCAGGTGGCCGGCACCGCGGTCTTCACCCCGCGCGCGTCGATCCACGTCGCGTGTCCGTAGCGCACCGAGAGGCTGCCCGCGGCGAAGTGGAGCCCGGTGTCGTTCGAGGCCAGCAGCGGCGCGTCGACCTTCACCTTCACGGTGAGCGAGCCTTCGCCTGCGGGCCGCTCGTCGAGCACCCACGACTGCTCGAGACCCTCCACCCCGTTCGCCAGCCGCTCGCGCAGCGCGCCGCGGTGCACCACCAACTGCCCCTGCTCGTCTTGCGTGGTGCGGGTCCCCGTCAGCGGCAGCGCCGTGGCGCCACGAAGGGCCGCCACCGTCTCGAAGCGCACGCCCTCGCCCGCGCGTGGCTTGAAGGAGAACGAGCCTTCTCGAGCCCGCACCTCGTACGTCTGCGCACCACCACGCCACCCAGCCCCGTCTTCGTGGAACGCCAGGCGCAGCTTCTGGACGACCTGTTGGACGTCGAAGGGGACGGGCGATGAGACGCCGGCCGGGGCGGGTGCGCGCTGGCTGCACCACCAGAGGTAAGGGGCAGCGCCGAGAGCGAGAACAGTAAACCCCACCAGCGCGACCCGGGCGCGGGTGAAGACGAAACCTGAGGGCATGCTTGCTCCGGGAGGGGCGGGAGCCGGCACGATATGCTGAAAGCGCTTGGAAAAGCCGCGCTGACATCTGTCTCCCTTCTCTGCGTGCAGCGAGAAGCCCTCCAGCACCGCGACGCGCCGCGCGCGAGGGCGAGGAGCCGGAGCCTCGACGAGCCTTGCTTCCCCACCGGCGTGAGCGGAAGACCCCCGCCTGCACCAGCTGCGCTCACCTGGGCCGCCCCGCGCCCGAGGCGTCGACCCTCACCGCGGTCACCTGTCCGCCGAACCGTTGTCTCGACCCGTCGTGGGGCGCTGCGCTCAACTCGTAGCGAACCGCCGAAGGGCGCTGCGGCCGCGACAAGACCAGGACGCACTCGGTGGGTTCCTCCGCCTTTGCCTCGCACGTGGTGCTGCCGTAGCTCAGGTCGATGAGCTGTGGGTGCCCGGCCCGCACCTCCAGCCTGCCGGTGAAGTGGGGAACGAACCGAATCCGGAAGGCCGCCCCCTCTTCCGCGACGGAGAATGACGCCAGCATCGCCGATTGTTCCCAGCCGGGCGCGGCGGGGGCTCTCGGCTTCGGGAGGGGTGGAGCTGGAGGCAGTGGCGGCTTGGGGCCACGGGCCCGCTCCGGGGTCGCCGCGGGAACCGGCCTGGCTGGCGTGGACCCCCCTCGCGGCCCGAACACCGAGAGCCCGATGGCGAGCAACGTCACCAGCGGCGCCACGCAGTCGAAGAGCAGCACCTGCCGCGTCGTCCTCAGGAAGACCACCGGGACCGACACGACCAGCGCGTACCCGCAGAAGGACACGAAGGCCACGCCGACGAAGAGCAACCCAAGGTCGAACTTGCCACCCGCCCCGAGCCTCCACGCGACGAGGAGGACCACCGCGAGTTGAACGCTCAGCGCGACCCCATGAGCCAACCACTTCGTTCGCGACGACGCGCTCAGCACGCCCCGGGGCGAAGACTGACGAGCGGTTGGGTCGGGGACCTCGTCGCTCGGAAGGTTCACCTCACCGCACTGCGCGCACACCCGCCGCGGGTTGTTCACCGAGATCTCCAGCTCTGCCGCGCAGAGCTTGCAGTGCTCCACCACCTCGTTCGGGAGGGGGAGCCTCTTGCGGCTCACACCGGCTCCGGGGCGTCGTGGCTCGCCCTGGAAGCTGCAACTTCAGCGGCCGCGTGGCCGCCAGCGTGAGACGAAGGGTGAAGGCCGCTGAGCAAGGCCGCATCCTCCTCGCAAGCGCGCCGGAGGCGAAGCAGAACGTCAACGCGGCCAGCGGCCTTACCTGATGCGCGTTGGTCTCATCGACCTCAGGGCAGCGCGAGCACCTGCCGCACGGTGACGTTGAGCCGCGGCGCCCCGGGGGCGTTGACGACCGGACCGCCCCAGCTCAGCCGCCCACCGCCGTCGGGGGTCGGCACGACGTGCCACGCGAGCGCCGAGAGAGACACGGGGTAGCTGAAGCGGGTGTCGCCCACCTGCAGCTCGAGCGTCCCATCGACCAGGGCAGCGCTCCGAGGAAGCGTCACGGTCGCCCGGGGCGCGTCGCAGCCGAGCGTGAGGATGGTGCCTTCACAGGCGGCGCTGCTGCAGGCACGCGATTCCGAGGACGCGAGCGCCCTCGAGGCTGTTGACCCTGGTTGATCAGCCTCGCCTGACGGGGGTCACCCCTTGTTGCAGCGCATAGAGCTCTCTATCCTTCTCTCAATGCAACAGGTCATTGTCGAACTCGACGATCGCACCATCGCCCGCTTGAACCGCGTCGCGCCACCGAGCGCTCGAAAGCGCTCGGAGTTCATTCGCGAGGCCATTCGCCGGGCGCTGAACGAGCGCCTCGAGCAGGACATGGAGCGGGCCTATCGACAGCAACCGCAGGAAGGCGCGGACATCGACGTCGACCCCTCGACCTGGGAAGCGGCGCCCCGGAAGCGAAAGGCGAAGCGTTGAAGCAGTACGAGCTCTGGTGGGCAGAGCTGCCTGCGCCGATCGGTCGTCGGCCGGTCTTGCTGCTCTCGCGCAACCAGGCCTATCGGATTCTCAAGCGGGTCACCGTTGCCGAGATCAGCACCACGATTCGGAACATCCCCGTGGAGGTCGAGCTCGGGACTGAAGAAGGGCTGTCGCGCACCTCCGTCGCGAACGTCGACAACCTTCACGCCGTGGCCATCGCCAGGCTTTCGTCGAAGATTGGCGAACTCTCGGACGAGCGTGCCTGGGACGTCGAGCGGGCGCTGGGCTACGCCTTCGACATCGATCGGCTGAAGGACCCCTGAGGCGAGCGAGGCCTTCAAACGGCTGGAGTCCCGACACGCCCGCAAGATGAAGCGGGCGGAAGCCACCTTCGGCCTCCGCCCGCCTCACTTCAATCACTCACACTTCAGACGACCGGCTTCACCGCACCGTTCGTCCCAGTGATCGGCCGCTTCGCCGCCGGCTGCTCCTTCTGCAGCAGCTTCGCCACCATCACCGCCGCCAGGCCACCCGCCTCACCACCCCCGACCGCGATGTCCGGCACCAGCTTCACGCCGTGTTGACCCAGGATGCTGGCCAGCTGCACCGAGGTGAACGCCTCGTTGCCCATCGCCGCCACGCCCACCTGGTACGCCTCGGCCTTCGCCGCGCCGATCGCCCGGGTCGCCTCTGCTTCCGCGTCACCGTTGAGCCGCGTCGCCGTGGCTGACGCTTCAGCGCGCTGGGTGGTGGCATGCGCCTCTGCTTCCGCGGCGAACCGCACCCGGCTCGCCTCGCCCCTGGCCGTCTCCGCCACCGCCAGCGCGTTCTTCGCGCTGATGGCCACCATCTGCTCGCTGCGCACCACCTCGCCCTGCATGTTGGCCACCGACGTCTCGCGCTCGAGGTGCTGGCGCTTGACCTGCGCCTCTCGCTGCACCTCGTAGGTCCGCTGCAGCTCCTCGGCGATCTTCCGGTCGGTCTGAGTCTTCATCAGCTCAGAGGGCGGCTGGATGTCGCCGATCAGCGTGTCGATGCACTCCACGTCGTACGCCGACAGCGCCGCCTTGATGGCGTCGAACGCTTCCTGCTGCCGGGCGCTGCGCGCCGAGAGGAACTCGAGCACCCCCACCTGCTGGGCCGAGTTGCGGAAGTAGTTGGCCACCGTGGGCTGCAGCACGTGGTCCACCAGGTTCTGCATGCTGCCGACCCGCGAGATGACCCGCGGCGCCTGCTTCATGCCGATGTGAATGATCTGCGACACGTCGAGGGTGAAGCTGAAGCCGTCGTGCGACCGCACGGTGATGGGCGCCAGCTTCTCGTCGTACTTGTGCTGCTCCACGCGCCCCGCCCAGTTGAGGACGATGTTGGTGGTGGGCACGAGCTCCACCTTCATCACCCGGGTGTTGATGGGGTGCTTGCCCGGCAGCAGCGCCTCGACCCACACGCCCTTGCGGCCTCGCTCCACCAGGTCACCGTGGGTGAAGTCTTCGCCTGAGAGATCCAGGTGCTCCTTCCCCACGTAGCTGACCACCACGCCGACGGAGCCGATGGGCACCTCGGTCATGGGGATCTGATCGACCCTCACGAACCACGGGTTCAGGTTCCACGAGCCCGACAGCAGCACCTGCTCCTGCAGGCCGCGGCAACCGCCCGCGTCGATGAACGCCTGGCCCGACTGGAACGAGTCGTGCCCATTGACCGGAGCACCCGCCACGTCCCCCGTGGGGATCGGCTTGCCGTCGAGCACCGCCACGATGCCCACCCGATCCGGCGCCACTGCGTAGACCTGGAGCTCCCGCTGCAGCACGCCGAACTGCTCGGCGTTGTCAGTGGTCACCACCTGGAACAGCGCCGGGTTCAACCGGTACGAGCCGGCGCGCAGGTAGGCCAGCTGCCGGCCCTTCTCGCCACCGTTCTCCAGGAA
>VFKJ01001136.1 GCA_009885595.1 Myxococcales bacterium
ACCCTCTCCCCCTTCGGGAGAGAGGGAGAGGAGTTGTTCGACTCGATGCGCGGGATCGAACTGTGCGCCCTCGTCACTGAACTGGAAGATCCTCGCCCCAGAGGCGTCGAGCCAGGCCTGCGGGTTCTTCGCCGTCAGCCCACCCCCGAAACGGAGCACCACGTCGGGCTTCATCGACTCGGCGAAACGCGGATTGCGAAGGAGCGCGTCGATCACCGAGATCGCCTCGGGAAAGCCGTAGCGCGCGTTCGAGGCCGCTTCCGCGATCACCGGAAAGCCGAGGCGCTGACCGTACGCGTGCACCCAGGCGCCGAAGTCGTCATTCCGCTCGCGAGGCCCGCAGATGATCAGCCCGCGCTTCGCGCTCGCGATCGCCTCGTTCACCCTCGACAGGTCCGGCTTCAGCTCGACCGCGGCGAAGGTGGTGACCTTCGGATCGATCACCACCGAGCCCTCGGCCGCCAGCGGCTCGCGGAAGGGCACGTTGAAGTGCACCGGGCCTCGGGGCGTGGAATTCGAGACGTGCACCAGCCGCGAGGCCACCGCGGCGAGATGCGTCAGCCCTTCTTCATCTGGCGTGGGCAACGCCTCGGCCCCGCGCACGTAGCGCCCGAACATTCCGACTTGAGCGATCGTCTGGGGCGCTCCGAAGCCGTGCAGCTCCCAGGGGCGATCGGCCGTCATCACGATCAGCGGCGTGCCGCCCTCGCCCGCCTCCATCACGGCAGGAAGAAAATGAGCGCCCGCGGTCCCCGAGGTGCACAGCACCACCGCCGGAGTCGCCGTCGACTTCGAAAGGCCGAGCGCGAAGAAGGCCGCGCTGCGCTCATCCATCACCGACCAGCACTTCACGTCTGATCTGGCGGAGAACGCGAGCGCCAGCGGGGTGGAACGGCTGCCAGGGGCGATCACCGCGTGCCGAACGCCGCCGCCCACCAGCGCACCCACCAGGGTCGCCGACCAGCGCTGGTTGAGCGTCGCAGGCCCCTCCCCCTGACCCTCTCCCTGCTGCGCGGGGAGAGGCAACACGCGCTCACTCATCGTGGACCCCGAGCGCGGGGAGCATCGCCTTCGATTTCCGCTCCGTCTCCAGCCACTCCGCCTCGGCGGTGCTGCCTGCCACGATGCCCCCGCCCACGAAGACCTGCGCCCGCGAGCCCGAGATCAGCGCCGAACGCAGCGCGACCGCGAGCGTCAGCCCCGCCGGCCCCATCGCGCCCACCGCGCCCGCGTACCAGCCCCGCGAGAAGTCTTCGTGCGCGCGCAACCACGCCAGCGCTTCGGCGCGCGGCCGCCCCGCCACCGCCGGAGTCGGATGCAGCGCCTTCGCCACCTCCAGCCCCCGCACGCCCGGCTTCACCCTGGCGCGGATCGGCGTGAAGAGATGATCGACGTTCGCGAGCACCTTCACGCTCGGCGACGCCGGCACGCTCAGCTCGAGCGCGAAGGGCGCCAACGACTCCCGGATGCCTTCGACCACCGCCTGGTGCTCGCGCCGATCCTTGTCACTGCGCAAGAGCGCCCCGCCCTCGCCACCGGCCGACGTCCCTGCGAGCGCGTCGGTCGCGAACGAGTCACCGGTGGCCTCGCACAACGTCTCCGGAGAGGCGCCTACGAAGGCCCGCCCGTCGCGGCCCCGCACCAGGAAGGACCAGCACTGCTGGTGCCGCGCCTCCAGCGCCTTGAGCACCGCGCGCTCGGAGAACGGCCGCTCGCTCTCCAGCTCGATCACCCGCGCCAGCACCACCTTGTCGAAGGTCCTCGCGCGGATCGCAGCGAGCGCCGCCTCGAGCTGCTCGGCCCACTTCGCCCGGTTCCCAGGGAGCACGCGAGGGGCCACGCTCCCGGTGAAGGGCTCTACTTCCCCCACCCCCGCCAGCCGCGCCTCCAGGGCCGCCACGCTCGTCCCTGCACGGCCAAACGCCGCCATCCACGGCGACGCGCCGTCCCACCACGCCAATACCTCAGGGAGGATCCACCGCTCGGCGTCGAACCCGTCCCACCCGCGCTGGGCATCGAACGCCCACCCGCCAAACCACGGCCCCGGCGGCGCCACGGGCGGCAGGGAGGAGAGCCAGGTGACGTCGCCCCCCCCCTCTCCTGCGACCCCCAACCCTGTGACATGAAGGGATCGTGATGGGTTCGACCAACACACCGAGAGCGGCCCCGGCCCCAGGCTCAACAGCGCCCCCACCTGCGCAGGGCGCGCCAGACCGACGTACTGCGATCTTTCGAGCTCTTTCCTCACGACGCAGTTGTCTTCTAAGGCATCGCCGCTATAGATGCATCACCAAGTTCAAAACGGCTTGAACTGGTTGAACAGGAGCGAAACCGATGGCGGCGCATGAAGCCAGGAAGGTGCTGAGGAGCGAGGGCGAGGCCACCGTGCAGGTCTGCCTGGGCGCGGGCCTGACGCTGGGCGACGGGCGCTTCCTGGTGATCGCAGGCCCCTGCGCGCTGGAGAGCGCCGAGCAGGTGGAGAGGGCCGCCGCGGCGGTGAAGAGCGCCGGGGCTCATGCGCTGCGCGGCGGCGCCTTCAAGCCGCGCACCTCGCCGTACGCATTTCAGGGACTTGGCTTCGAGGGACTCAAGCTGCTGCGCAAGGTGGCCGATGAGCATCATCTGCTGGTGGTCACGG
>VFKJ01000624.1 GCA_009885595.1 Myxococcales bacterium
CTCTTGAGGGTGGCCTCCTTCACCCGGGCCGCCAGCAACTCCTCACCCACCGCGAAGAGGAACTCGACGAAGCCCATGGGCTCGAGGTGCAGGAAAGTGATCCGGCCCACCGGCATACTGAAGGTGGGCTCGGCGAGCGCGAAGTCGAGCAGCGAGCCGGTGGCGACCACCGGAAGCGCAGGCAGCTCTTCGCCAAACCAACGCAGCCTGGCCAGCACCTCGGGGGCGGCCTGCACCTCGTCGAGCATGAGGAGGTTGGTGCCATCAGGGCGCAGCAGCTTCCCGGTCGCGTTCTCGATGCGCCGCACGATGTTCTTCGGATCGGTTCCCGAGAAGCAGCGCGCGAGCTGCGGATCCCGCTCGAAGTTGAGCTCGACGACCGAGCCGTAGCGCTGCTCACCGAAGGTGCGGATGAGCCAGGACTTGCCGACCTGGCGCGCGCCCCGGAGCACGAGCGGCTTGCGCCGGCGGGTGTGGCTCCATCGGTCGAGTTCCGCCATCAACAGGCGCTTCATGCCCTCAGCATGACAAATCAACCGTCTCTTTTGTCACTATGAATGCATGATTCGACGGTTCGTCTCCTGGCGATCAATCCGATCGCACCAAGGCGATACGTAAGCAGGCACCACTCCTCCGGTTTTCAAAAGAATGACCCGGAAATGCAACCGGCTCCGGGAGGTCGCGTCACCGGGGCATGAACGCCCTGCTCCGCTTTCCCGCTCTCGACGTCGGCCAGCTCTTCACCCTCTACCGCCAGACCGTCCTCGCGAACCTGCTTCGCTGGGGCGTGCCCGCGGCCGATGCCGCCGATCTCTGCACTGACGTCTTCCTGGTCGCGATGCACCGCCTGCCGACCTTCGAGGGCAGCTCCAGCATCTCGACCTGGCTGCTGGGCATCGCGAAGAACCTCGCCTCGGATCACCGCCGCTCGTCGCGAACCCGCCGCGAGGTGCTGGTGGACGAGGTGCCCGAGGGTCGCGAGCTGACCTGCGCCGAAGACCAGCTGCACCAGGCCCGCCGGGCCGCCGCCGTCCGTCACGCGGTGGAGCAGCTCAAGCCCGTGCAGCGCGCCGTGGTGAAGGGCTACGTGCTGGAGGAGCAGCCGATGAACGTGGTGGCGCTCGAGGGCCGGGTGCCGGCGCAGACCGCGTACGCCCGCCTCTACGCCGCGCAGAGGTCGCTGCGCTCGTCCCTCTCCGAGCTGCGCGAGGCGGCCTGACCCTCAGCCGGCGCTGACCTGCACGCGCAACAGCTCTTCCATCAGCGCGCCGATGTCGAGCACCAGCACCGCGCGGCGATCGCCCAGCTCCGTGGCCCCCGACACGCCGGGGATGCCGCGCAGCCGGCCGCTGAGCGGCTTGGTGACGATGTCCTGCTGGCCGATCAGCTCGTCGATGGCGAGCCCGAGCCGCTGCTGCGCGAGGCCCACCAGCACCACCGAGTGCACCGCGCGCTGCTCTTCTTCCAGCCCGAACACCCGCGCCAGGCGGATGAAGGGCGTGGTCTGCCCGCGCACCTCGATCACCTCGCGCTTCTCGATGGTGCGCAGGGCCGAGGCCTTCACCGAGACGATCTCCAGCACCGCGTTCAAGGGGATCGCGTAGGTGCGCCCCGACACCTTGACCATCAGCGCGCGGATGATCGCCAGGGTGAGCGGCAACGTGAGGGTGAAGGTGGTGCCCTCGCCGCGGCGGCTGGTGATGTCGATGAGCCCCGAGAGCCGCTGCAGGTTGGTCTTCACCACGTCGAGCCCCACCCCGCGGCCCGAGAGCTCGGAGACGTCGCGCCGGGTGCTGAAGCCGGGTTGGAACACCAGGTTGAGCAGCTCTCGCCGCTCCATCTCTTCGGTCTGCTCGCGGGTGACCAGGCCGCGCTCCACCGCCACCTCGCGAATGCGCGCTTCGTCGAGCCCCGCCCCGTCGTCCCGCACCTCGATGATGACGTGGTTGCCCTGCTGGCGCGCGATGAGGCCGATGGTGGCGCGCGACGACTTGCCCTGCCGGGCGCGCGACTCGGGCCGCTCGGCGCCGTGATCCAGCGCGTTGCGCAGCAGGTGCATCAGCGGGTCGGAGAGCTCTTCGACGATCAGCTTGTCGAGCTCCACGTCGCCGCCCGACACATCGAAGCCCACGTCCTTGCCCGACTCGCGCACCAGCCGGCGCATCAGGCGCGCCAGCTTGTCGAACACCTGGCCCAGGGGGACCATGCGCACCTCGAGCACACCCTTCTGCAGCTCGTCGAGGCGGCGCTCGAGGGCGCGCGCTTCGCGCTGCAGCTCCTGGCCCCAGAGCTTGGGCAACGCGGGGCCGCTCGCCTGCCGCGCCGCTTCCGAGAGCCGCTCGATGTTGCTGCGAATGAGCAGCAGCTCACCTATCGAGTTCATCAGCCCATCGAGCCGGCCGATGTCGACGCGCACGGTGTTGGTGAGGCTGCGCAGGCTCGGCTCAGGGGCGCTCACCCGCGTGGGCACCGGCAACGCGCTCAGGGCCGCGCCGCTGAGGCTGCGATCGTCCCAGATGGGGATCTTGCGGGGGGGCGGCGGCGGGGTCTGGAACACCCGATCCGTCAGCGGCGCCAGGGTGGCGCCCTCGATCAGGTGCCCTTCCAGCTCGGCTTCCGGGCGCGAGCTGCCGAAGATCAGATCGAACGCGATCGACGCGTCATCACCGGGCTGCGACGAGGGCAAGGTGCTGATCACCTCGCCCAACGGCTTGAGGGCGGCGTTCAACCTCGCCAGCCGGGTGTCGAAGTCGTCCAGGCTGAAGACGGCGCGCACCTTCCACAGGCCCACGCCCTTCTTCACGTTCTCGCGCAGCCGGTGCTCTTCGTACTCGGTGAACACCGCGCGCACCTGCGGGTCGATGCCCACCTGGTCGAGCACGTCGGTGGCCTCGGTCGCGCCGCCGCCGGCCAGGCGTTGCAGCTCGTGGCCCAGGGTGTCCGCCCGCTCCTTGAGCTCGGCCGAGTCGTCCCCGCGAGAGGCCTCGCCCAAAAGCTCCTGCAGCACGTCGACGGTGCGGCCCAGCGCGTCGAGCAGCCCCTGGGCGTTGGGCACCTTCCCCAGCCGCAGCGAGTCGAGCAGGTCCTCGGCGCAGTGGGCGAGCTTCGAGACCGTCTCCAGCCCGAACATCGCCGCCAGGCCCTTGAGCGAGTGGGCAGCCCGGAACACCGCGTTGAGCCGGTCGGGATCGGCCTGCTCGAGGCCGCTCTCCTCGAGCGCCAGCAGCTCGCGCCCGAGCGTCTCGAGGATCTCGTTGGCCTCGGCGATGAACTCAGACAGCGCGCGCGGGGCCACCATGCGTTCAGAGCTTCAGGTAGCGGCGCACCAGCTCACACAGAGACTCGGGAGCGAAGGGCTTGACCACGTACTCGTCGGCGCCCAGCTGCAGCCCGCGGTCGCGGTCCTGCTCGCGGCCCTCGGTGGTCACGATGAACAGCGGCGTGTCCTTGTAGTGGGGGTTCTTCTTCACGAAGTTGATCAGCTCGAGCCCGTTGATGTCGGGCATGTTGATGTCGGTGATGATCAGCTCGAAGCGATGACGGGGCAGCACCTTGAGCGCCTCGAAGCCGCTCACCGCAGTGTGCACCTCGACCTCGAGGAGCGACTCCACCGCCGCTCTCAGCAGCTCTCGGGTAGCACCGGAATCCTCCACGATGAGGACCTTCCGTCGGGTCGGCACGCTGGAAAGAGTAGCAGGCGAAAGGCCTGCTCAGGGCGAGAAGACAGCGACCGCCCCAGAGAAATGCGGGGCAAACGCTCGATCCACCAGCTCGTCCCGGGTCTGGGCGACCGCCCGGGGCAGCGCCGGGAAGGACAGGGCCACCGAGTCGACCTTCGCTTTCGAGAGCATGGAGGCCGCCTGGGTGAGGGCGTTTTCCAGCCCGAGCGAGGTCACCGATTCCAGCTTCCCCAACCCGATGGCGAAGACCTTCTGCGCGGAAACCCGGGCATCCGTGGGGAGCAGCAGCTTGTCGCCCGGGGCCCCGACGAAGAAGCCCGAGCCCAGGATCTTCGAGAGCCCCCCGCACAACCGCCAGTCGAGATAGCCGGTGGCGCCCGAGAGGGGCCGCTCGTCTTCCACCACGAAGCAGCACAGCGCCTCGATGCCGGTCAGCGCGTCGAGGGCGTCGAGGCCAGAGGTGAGCTGTTGCGGTTTCACGCCTTGCCGACCGTCACGGCGATGCGATCGAGCAGGCCGTTGATGAAGGCGCTGCTGGCCTCGTTGCCGAAGTTCTTCGCCAGCTCGACCGCCTCGTTGATGGTCACTTTGCGCGGGATCTCGGTCAGGTGCTTGAGCTCGAACACGCCGATGCGCAGCACGTTGCGATCGATGCGCTGCATGCGCTCGAGCCGCCAGTTGTGCGAGTGCTCTTCGATCAGCGCGTCGATCTCGGCCTGGTGCAGCTTGACCCCCTCGATCAGCTCCCTGGCGAACACGTCGGCGGCGGGGTCGCGCGGGCCCTCGTCGTCGTGCGCGGTCCACGCGGCGTCGAGCGCGCGCGCGGCGTCGATCTTCGGATCCTGCTCCAACTGGTAGAGCGCCTGGAGCGCGCGCTCACGGCCAAGACGGCGGGCGCCCACTCACTTCACTCCCATGGTGGCGTACAGATTGACCAGCTCGATGCAGGCGATGGCCGCGTCGGCGCCCTTGTTGCCCGCCTTTACGCCCGCGCGATCGACCGCCTGCTCGACCGTGTCGGTGGTGAGCACGCCGAAGGTGACCGCGCAGTCGGCGGTCAGCGAGACCTGCCCGATGCCCTTGGCCACCTCGCCGGCGACGTACTCGAAGTGCGGCGTGCCCCCGCGAATGACGCAGCCCAGCGCGATCACGCCGGTGTACTTGCCGGAGGTCGCCACCCGGCGGGTGAGCCCCGACAGCTCGAAGGTGCCGGGGCAGCGGTAGACGTCGACGTCGTTCTCCGAGACGCCGTGGCGCACCAGCGCGTCGAGGGCCCCGGCGAGCAGGGGATCGGTGATGAAGGAATTGAAGCGGCTCACGGTGATCGCGAACCGACCCTTCGGGGAGACGAGGTTGCCTTCGAACGTGCGCGGCATGGCGGTCACCCTACTCCCAGGGGAATCTGCTCGACCACTTCGATTCCGTAGCGCTCCACCCCGATGATCCGGTTGGGCGTGTTGGTGAGGAACTTGAGCTTCTGCACGCCGAGGTCCTGGAGGATCTGCGCGCCTAAGCCCACTTCCCGTAAGCGCGCCTGGCCCTCGTGGCCGGCCACCGGCTTCACGTTGGAAGGCGCCTTCTCATTGAGCGACTCGGGCCCGGTGAGCGGCTTCTGCAAGAGCACGATCACCCCCCGCTTCTCCTTCTTGATGGCGTCGAAGGCGCGCTTGAGGCTGCCGGAGCCGGTCATGTTGTCGAGCAGATCGCCCAGCGGCGAGGCGCGGTGCACGCGGGTGAGCACGGGCTTCTTGCCGGCCACCTCGCCCATCACCAGCGCCAGGTGCACCGCGGGATCGACGTCGCTGGTGTAGGCGTAGGCGGTGAAGGTGCCGTACGGCTCGCGGGTGACTTGGGTCTCCGCCACCCGGCGCACCAGCCGCTCGTGCGAGAGGCGGTAGGTGATGAGGTCGGCGATCGCCAGCAGGGTGAGCTTGTGCTTCTTCGCGAAGCGCACCAGCTGGGGCCGCCGCGCCATGGTGCCGTCGTCGCTCATCACCTCGCAGATGACGCCGGCGGGCTTGAAGCCGGCCAGGCGCGCGAGATCGACCGAGGCTTCGGTGTGGCCGGGGCGCACCAGCACCCCGCCGTCGCGAGCCTTCAGGGGGAACACGTGGCCGGGCCGCGACAGCTCGGCGGGCAGCACCTCGTCGCCGATCGCCGTCAGAATGGTGTGCGCGCGATCGTGCGCCGAGATGCCGGTGCTGACGCCCAGCGCCGCCTCGATCGACACCGTGAAGGCGGTCTGCCGGGGCGAGGTGTTGTCGGTCACCATCAGCGGCAGGTTGAGGCGGCGCACCTGCTCTTCGGTGATGGACAGACAGATGAGACCGCGACCTTCCCGGGCCATGAAGTTGACCGACTGGGGAGTGACCTTCTCGGCCGCCATCACCAGGTCGCCTTCGTTCTCGCGATCTTCGTCGTCCGTGAGGATGACCATCTTCCCCTTGCGGATGTCGGCGATCGCCTTCTGCACCAGGGCGATGCTGCGCTTCTCGGCTTCTTGGTTCGGCATGTCCGCTCCCTCATGTCGCGAGGCGGCGAGGGGCGCAACTAGAAGAAAATCAGCCGCGGTGCTCGGCGAAGCCGTCGCTGTTGAGGAAGCCGTAGAAGAGGCCCTCGCGGTGTCCGGTGTCTTCGATGGTCGAGACGATGGTGGCGGTCAGCCAGCGCACCGGGAGCGCCGCCTCGAGGCGCCTTCCGATGGCTTGCGCGCGCGGCGCGAAGCGGGGGGCGCTGAAGTAGTCGATCGACTCTTCCATCCAGTCGTCTGACTGGGCGACCGCGGGCTCGAGCTCCCAGGTGGTGAGCCGCAGCTGCTCGAGCTGCTGGAAGCGGGGCGCGGCGGCGGCCAGCTCGGCCCACGCTTCCTCGGAGACGTCGAGGCCCCCTAAGTCGAGCGTCTCGAGCTGCGCGCAGCGATCGCTTTGCAGCAGCACCCGCAGCAGCTCGTCACCGCGCGCCTCTTCGCCTTCCGTGCTCGGGGTGGCGATGAGGCCCAGGTGCTTGAAGGGGCCGATGGTCTTGCTCTGCAGCAGCGCCCTGGCGTCGCCCGGCTCGCCCACGCGCACCAGCAGGGTCTCGAGCGAAGGCAGGTGCCCCCGGGAGAGCGCCTGCAACGACTCGGAGTCGGCGCTGCCGAAGACCAGCGTGCGCAGCTTCGAGGCACGCACCTCGCCCAGGGTGATGCCGGTGGGCTGCGCGAGCACCAGGTGTTCCAGGCCCGGCGCGCGCTTCCAGAGGGCGGAGAGGTCGCCGACCGTAATCTCCGCGTCGTGCATTTCCCCGAACCGCAAGAAGGAGAGCTGCGGGCCGGCGCGGCCGTGCTCGAGCGGCCTGGGCAGGGTGAGGCCGTCGAAGTCGAGCGCGCGCAGCCAGGGGCGATCGCGCTCGAGCAGCCGCTTCACCATCGCCTCGTGGTGACCCCAGCAGCCGTGATTTCCCTCGGCGTCGATGGGACAGCGCAGCGAGAAGCTGGAGACGCGCGCGGCGAACGGCGAGCTCAAGAGGCGGCGGAGCGCGCTGCCGGGCTCGTCGCCTTCGGCCTCGTCCTCGTCGCCGTAGCCGAGGTCGGCGCCCATCGGTGCCCCGTCGAAGGTGACGGTGTCGACGAAGCCGTCCCGCCAGGTGAGGCGCAGGGCGTCTTCGTCGTCGAGGCAACCAGGGCACCACTCGTCGGCGTGCTGCGCGACCAACTCCGAGAGCGCGGTGGCGAGCTTCGGCTCGGAAGGGTTCGCCTGCAGCTGCCGGCACAAAGAGATCAGCGCGCCCCGCGGATCGCCCGCCTCGGAGAGCGCGTCGCCCCACACCTCGAAGATCGGATCTCCAGGCTCGGCGGTCAGCACGGCTTGCGCGAGCGAGGGCGGCACGGTCGACACGACAGCGGAGCCGCCCCCCCCGATCAAGGTGATTCCAGCCAGCCGAGCAGCGCGGGCCACACCTCGTCGGGCGCGGTGCGGCCCAGCAGCAGATCGAAGTGCCCGTAGTCCGCAAGGTGGCCGTAGCGCTGGCCAAACCGCAGCGTCCTGGCCCGGGTGGCTGCCGCGGTGGCCTCGAACGCAGGCAGGGGACATTGCCGATCGTCGCTGGCGGCGATCATCAACAGCGGCGTGCTCAAGCTGGCGGCCAGGGCCTGGTAGGGCTCGCCCGCGCGCGACTTGAGGCCGCCGGGCTCGAGGCCGGTGGCGAGGCTCGCCAGCAGCGCGGTGGGGATGGGCCCGAAGACGTTCGCGTACACCGCGCGCACCAGCGCCGCCTCTGCGTTCCCTGGGTGGAAGTTGAAGCCGGCGAGCGGATCGGGGAGCCGCGCCAGCGCGGGGGCGAGCACCGACATCGCCACGCCCCAGGGCACCGTGCTCAACCGCGTCAACAGGGGACGCAGGTGCGTGATGGGGGCAAAGCCGCTCTGCCCCAGGCCGTAGTCGAGCGCGCTGCCCAGCGCCGCGGCGGAGCGCAGCCCCTCACCCCGGCTCACCATCGCGTGGCACATCGCCAGGATCCCGCCCATGGAGTGCCCGACGAAGTGCACCCGCGCCTCGCCGCTCTCCTCGCGCACGCGCGCGAGCAGCGCCGGCACGTCCTGCTCCAGGTAGTCGTGGAAGTTCCAGCTCGCCAGCAGCGGCACGCTCTCCCCGGCCCCGCGCAGCTCGGCGACGTACGCGTCGAAACCCTGGCTGGCGAGGAAGTCGGCCAGCGAGCGACCCGGCCAGTGAAAGGCAAAACGGTTGGCGGACAACCCGTGCAGCAGCAGCACCGCGCCGCGCGCGCGGGCCTGGGGCTTGACGCGGAAGAGCGCCAGCCGCTGGCCGTCCTGCGTGAGGGCGGTCAGGCGCTCCGCTGCCGGCAACGTGCGCGCCAGCCGCTTCCACACCCGCAATCGATCTCTCGAGCGCATCGGCGCCAATGATGACGGGAAAGGAGCATCGGGGCGGAAGGATTCGAACCTTCAACCATCCGCTTCAAAGGCGGCCGCTCTTTTCCGCTTGAGCTACACCCCAATGAGCCTCAGGTCGGGTTCGAACCGACGACCTCCAATTTACGAAACTGGCGCTGCTACCCACTGAGCTACTGAGGCGTGCACGGCAGGACGCCGAACGGGCAGCGGGCCTGACCGAGGACCTTCTGCAGCTGGAGCTGCTGCTGGCCGCGGCGGTGCAGACCTGACCCAGACTCAAGGTCCGTCGCGCAGCGCCTGGTTGGTGCGATTGACGTCGAAGCCGTCGGGGTCGAAGAACCCGCCTATCCACGCCACCAGCTCGTCGTCGTCGTCGTTGAGCAGCACCTCGAGCAGCCGCTCGTAGCCAAGGGGCCCGCCGCAGTCTTCAGGGGGGCACGCGCGCGCGCCGCCGATCACCACCGGGTAGACGAAGCGCACGTCGAAGGGCAGCTTCTTCTCCACCTTCACCTCGTGCATCCAGTCGTCGCCGAAGTCGTACTCGTAGACGAAGCGATCCCCCACGCCGGCCAGCTCGTCAAGGCTCACACCCCGTTCGTCTTCGAAGTCACTTCCCTCGTCGAAGTCGGGATCCGCGAAGGTGCGTTTTCCGAATACGAACTGGTGCAGATGCGAGTTCGTCCAGCCCATCGCCTCGTTGAGCACCAGGTGCAGCTCGTCGAGCCTCAGGTCGGAAGGCACCAGCACCCGGCGCCACACCGGCGCTTCCACCTCCTTCAAGGTGATGTGGAGCTGGAACACGGACGGTTTGGGCTTACGCGTTCGCTTCGGCATGCACTCGAGCGTACGCCTGTCGCGGAAGGGTTGGCGCCTTCCCTTTGTTTGACCTGTGAGGAAAGGCGCTCCTAACTTCTGATCTCTGCATCGATGCTGACCCTTCTCCTCTTCACTCTCGCCGCCGCCGACGTGCCGATGCCCCCTCCCCCCCCGGGGATGGTGCTGCTGGCGCAGGCCGAGGTGGTCTCGCCCGATGCGGGCGTGGCCCTGCCCACCCTCGATGCGGGCGCCGAGCCACTGCCCGTGGCGAGCCCGCCGCGCGAGGACGAGGAGCCCGACACCGACGGCGAGCTCGAGGCGATGCGCGCGCTCGAGGAGGTCACCATCGATCCGACCGCGCGCTCCGGGGCGTCGATTCGCGCCACCCTGGGCCAGCTGGGCTACGCCTCGCTCACCCGCGATCGGCTGGAGAACGCGCTCGAGGCCTCGGAGCTGTCGGGCGAAGAGCTGGCCTTCGTGCTGGACCCGGTCAAGGACGTCGAGCGCTTCGACGTGGTCAAGGTGCAGGACCGCTACGACATCCCCCTCGAGATGAACGCGCTGGTGGCCCAGTACATCCACTTCTTCCAGGGCGGGGGCCGCAAGTGGTTCCGCAGGTGGATGTCGCGCAGCGCCCGCTACATCCCCCTGATGCGCCCGCTGCTCGAGGCGAAGGGGCTGCCGCGCGACACCGTCTACCTGGCGATGATCGAGAGCGGTTTCAACACCCAGGCCAAGTCGTGGGCGCGCGCGGTGGGGCCGTGGCAGTTCATCGCGGGCACCGCGAAGATGTTCAAGCTGCGCGACGACTTCTGGGTCGACGAGCGCCGCGACCCCATCAAGGCCACCAACGCGGCGGCGGACTACTTGACCCAGCTGCACAGGAACCTCGGCCACTGGTACCTGGCGTGGGCTGGCTACAACACCGGCGGGGGCCGGGTGCGCCGCATGGTCGACACCTACGGCACCACCAGCTTCTGGGAGCTCTCGGACAAGAAGGGGTTCGCCCGGGAGACCAAGCATTACGTGCCCAAGCTCATCGCCTGCGCGCTGGTCGCCAAGCACCCCGAGGCCTTCGGCTTCACCCAGGACGAGTTCGACCCCGAGACGCCCTTCGAGTTCGACGAGGTGAAGCTGACCGACTCGGTCGATCTCGAGGTGATCGCCCAGGCCTCGGGGTCCTCGCTGCAGGAAGTGCAGGAGTTCAACCCCGAGCTCAAGCGCTGGTGCACCCCGCCCGCCACCGAGGCCGAGCCGTACGTGCTGCGGCTGCCCAGGGGGAAGAAGACCCTCTTCGCGGAGAACTTCGCGAAGTTCGCGCCCTCCGAGCGGCTGCACTTCAAGATTCACCGGGTGCAGAAGGGCGACACCCTCTCGAAGGTAGCGCTGCAGTACCGCTCCGCGCAGGAGGCGATCTTGCGCATGAATCACCTCGCGTCGGCGCGCACCCTCAAGCTGGGCAGCGACCTGGTGGTGCCCGTGCCCAGCGCCCAGGCCCTCAAGGCCGGCAAGACCGACACCGCCCTCGAGCGGCAGGTGGCGCGGGCCCGGCGCTCGGGCCTCAACGCGGCGCGCCCCGAAGACGAGGTGCCCGCCGGCACCCAGCAGGCCGCGCCCAGCGGCAAGGTGGCCCTGGGCGGCTCGATCGCGGTGAGCACCGAGGGCGGCAAGAAGAAGGTCACCTACGGCATCGGCCGCGGCGACTCGCTCTGGAGCATCGCGCGCCGCTTCGACGTCCACGTCGGAGACCTCAAGGAATGGAACCCGACGCTCGGCTCGCCCCGGGGCCTGAAGGTCGGCGCCGCGCTCGCCATCTGGCCCGGGCCCGCGGCGGATCTCTCGCCCACCGGAGCCACCGCCCCTGCCGCCCTGCCGAGGGTCGCGGCTGGCACCCGTCACACCGTCGCCGGCGGGGAGACGCTCTCGAAGATCAGCCAGAAGTACGGCTGTTCGCTCGACGAGCTGAAGAAGTGGAACTCCCTGGGCACGGACGCGCTCAAGCAGGGGCAGTCGCTCATCGTCGCGCAGTGAGCTAACTGCCCGCGCCATGCCCACCACTGAAGTGATGCTCGACTTCCAGCGCGCGGAGCGCATCGGCTTCGACGAGGCCATCCTCTGCCAGGGGAAGACGCTCGAGCACCTCACCGAGATCCTCGCCACCGCGCGCGCGAACTCGGCCTCCTTCCTGCTCACCCGGCTCAGCCAGGACCAGCTCGAGGGCCTCTCGAAGTCAGACCGGGACGCGCTCGACTACGAGCCTGTCTCGCGCACCGCGTACTTCGGAAGGCCGAAGCCCGAGGCCGGGCCTGCGCGCGTCGCGGTGCTCGCCGCCGGGACCTCTGACGTGCACGTGACCCGCGAGATCCAGCGCACCCTGAGCTGGTCCGGCGTGCCTTCCACCCTGTTCGCCGACGTCGGGGTGGCGGGGCTGTGGAGGTTGATCAACCGCCTCGAGGGCATTCGCGCGCACCAGATCGCCATCGTGGTGGCCGGCATGGACGCGGCGCTGCCCACGGTGGTGGGCGGCCTGTTCGGCGGCGTGGTGATCGGCGTGCCCACCTCGACCGGGTACGGGGTGGCGGCGGGCGGCCACACCGCGCTCCACTCGATGCTGGCCAGCTGCGCACCGGGGGTGGTGACCCTGAACATCGACAATGGCTACGGTGCGGCCTGCGCGGCGATGCGCGTGCTCCACAGCCTGGAACGAATGAAATGATCCTCCTCCACGCCCTCACCCTGCTCTCCTTGTCGCAGCTGGACATGTCTCCGCTGCTGGAGCGGGGGCCGATGGTGCTGGTGGAAGAAGGCACCGGCGGCAAGTTCGCCCAGGCCTCGGCGATCGTGATCATCGACGCGCCGCCTGAGAAGGTCTGGGGCCTGGTGCGCACCCAGCAGCACTTCAAGGACTTCATCCCCAAGGTCCTCACCAGCGAGATGAAGGCCTCGGGCACCGACTACGAGGTGCACATGGTGATCGACGTGCCGGGCCCCGACACCGATTACTACGTGCGCTACACGGTCGACGAAGCGGCGAAGACGATGACGGGCTGCTGGGCGAAGGGCGACCTGAAGGCCTCGCGCTGGTTCTGGAAGATCGAAGCGGCGCCGGGTGGAAAGTCGCTGCTCACGCACACCGTGGGCCTGAAGAACTTCTCGGGCATCGCCCAGTCGTTGGAAGACGAGAACCAGACCATCACCGTGGGCGTCAACGTCAGCTCGGTGCTCGCCGCCACCAAGGCCATCAAGAAGAAAGCCGAGTCGGTGAAGTGACCGAGCCGCTGCTCTTCCCGCCCGACTTCGTCTTCGGCGTCGCGACCTCCGCCTACCAGGTCGAAGGGGGCATCGAGAACGACTGGAGCGACTGGGAGCGCGCCGGCAAGTGCAAGGAAGAAGGCGCGCGCTGTGGGAATTCCGTCGAGCACTGGCAGCGCTTCTTCGACGACGTGCCGCTGATCAGCCGCCTCGGCGCCACCGCGTATCGCTTGAGCATCGAGTGGGCGCGCGTCGAGCCGAACCGCGGCACCTGGGACGACGCCGCCTGGGCCGGCTACCGCGCGCGGCTGGAAGCGCTGGTGAAGGCGGGCATTCGCCCGGTGGTGACGCTGCTCCACTTCACCCACCCGAAGTGGTTCCACGTGGAGACGCCCTGGCACGAGCCCAGCTCGCTCGTCTCGTGGAAGCGCTTCGCCCAGAAGTGCGCGGAGTTGGTCTTTGGGCTGAACGTCGCGGTCACCACGCTCAACGAGCCCAACGTGCTGCTGCTGGGCGGCTACCTGGCGGCGGCGATGCCCCCGGGGATCGCGGACGGGCGGAAGGCGTTCGCGGCGATGGCCAACCTGGTGCGCGCGCACGTGATCGCCCGGCAGGCGCTGATCGATCGCAACGGCGGCATGGAGATCGGCATCGCGCAGAACATGCTGCTGTTCGCGCCCACCCGAAAGTGGCACCCGCTCGACCAGGCGCTCTCGCGGCTCGCCGAGGGCAACTACAACCACGCCTTCCTCGAGGCGCTGGCCACCGGCGTGCTGCGGCTGCAGATGCCCGGCTTCACCGCGGGCAACGAGCGCATCGACGGCGCCGCGAAGTCCACCGAGTTCACCGGCCTCAACTACTACACGCGCGCTCACCTGCGCTTCGTGACCAAAGCGCCCTTCGTGCAGTTCGAGTTCCTCGATCCGCAGAGACGAACGCTGACCGACCTCGGCTGGGAATGGCACCCGGAGGGTTTCGGGCAGCTCCTGCGGCAGCTCAAACGCTACGAGCGGCCGGTGTGGATCACCGAGAACGGGCTGGACGATCGCACCGGCCTGCGGCGGTCGCAGTACCTCTACGAGCACTGGCGCGAGCTCTTGCTGGCCCGCGCCGACGGGGTGGACGTGCGCGGGTACCTGCACTGGTCGCTGATGGACAACTTCGAGTGGCTCGAGGCCTGGGGCCCGCGCTTTGGCCTCTACCGAGTCGATCGGAAGACCATGGCGCGCGAATGGA
>VFKJ01001204.1 GCA_009885595.1 Myxococcales bacterium
AACGTGGCGAAGTTCACCACCTTGCCGATCTGCCGCTCCTCCAGGGTGATGCTCTCGGGCGGCTTCTCCAGCACCGCCGCCGCCGTGAGCCGATGCAAGTCGTCGCGCCGACGCAGCGGCTCGATCAAGGCGGGATCCTTCGTGAGGTGCGCCAGCACGAACAGCCCGAGTTGGTTGAAGTCGACCGACATCAACAGCTTCCCCGGCGCCGCCACGAAGGCCCTGCGAATGCGCGCCATCTCGGGCGTGCGACCTGGCACCCGGCCGAGATCGGGGTTGGTGTTGATCAGGTGCCCCGAGAACGAGCGCGCCAGGTGGAAGCGGGAATGCACGCGCCCATCGCCGGCGATGCACCGGCGCAGTGAGTTGATCCAGCCGTCGCGCAGCCGGCGCACCCCGCGCCACCGGATGACCAGGCCCACGATCGGGTGCGCGTGATCGATTCGTTCGAGCGCCTCGTTGGCGGTGCTCCACCCGGTGCGGGTGTGCAGCACCACCGGCAGCTTCAGCTCCTCGAACAACACCGCGCCCAGCTGCTTCGAGGAGTTGATGTTGAAGGCGTGTCCCGCGAGCGCGGTGATCTCCTTCTCCAGCTCGGCCTCCAGGGTGACGAAGGCCGCCTCCGCGCGATCGAGCTCGGAAGGGTCGACCTGGATGCCAGTCAGCTCCATGCGCACCAGCGTGTCTTCGAGCTCGAGGTACTCGTCGAGCAGCGCGCGGTCGACGGAGAGCTTCTCGGAGATCGCTGCCGACGCATCTGCCCGCTGACCTGCGACCTCCGCGGCGCGCTCCGGGGTCAGCTCAGCCCAGCTCTTGCGTGCCTTGCCCACGCCGCGCACCTCGTCGTCGTCGGGCAGCGCGCGGCCCAGCACGTGACGCGCGACCAGCGGCAGCTCGTGGGGCGCCCAGTTGCTCGGCTCGGTGAGGTGCGATTGACACTCGGAGTCAGCCACCACGCCCGCGAGCCCGATTCCCATTCGGCGCAGCGCCACCCGGGGGCCCACCAGCGCGTGGCCCTGTTTGGGCGCGCTCGGATCTTCGAGCCACCTCACCAGCCGCGGCCAGGCAGGAGCGGCCACGCGCACGTAGAAAGCGGTGCCCGTGCCGGCGGAGAGACCGAGGCCGATCAGTCCGCCCCTCGACTCCGCTCGGGGTGAGCGGGTGGCGGGCTCGTTGTCGCCGTCGGGGAG
>VFKJ01000061.1 GCA_009885595.1 Myxococcales bacterium
AGCGCCCCTCACTCTGACGAGCTACGGCTTCTTCTCCGGGGCGGCCTCGGTCTCCGTCTTGATGATGACGGTGGGCTTCGGCTCGGCGGCGGGGGCGGAGTCACCGAGCACCGACACGCTGCGCGCGACGGGCGGGAGCAGGTGGTCGAGCTTGCCCAGGTACCAGGCGATGCCCACGGCCAGGAGCACCAGCAGGGTGATGTAGAGCTTCCAGGGCCGGCGCGCCTCGGCGTACGGATCGCGGGTGTCGAGGGTCGAGCCCGCGGGCAGCGCGGCGGTCTTGGTGAGCGAGGCACCGAAGGGGATGTTGAGCATCGCGTGCGCGTTCACCGCCCAGCCATTCGCGTCGAGCAGCGGGCCGATGTTGCGCTGCCGCAGCTTGAGCCAGGCGATCAACATCGAGGGGCCGGAGATGAGCCCGAGCAGGCCGAGCACGCCCAGCGGCATCCACAGGCCCAGGCCGAAGAACGACTGCAACAGCGCGCCCATCGCCGCGGTGATGCCGCCGACCGCGACGCCCAGGGCCGCCACCACGCCGATGTCGAGCTTCTTGGGCTCCTTCACCACCTTGCCCTCTTCAGCCGACTTTCCGACGGTGGTGACGCCGTCGGCGAGCAGCGCGTTGCTGTCCTTCTCTTCTTCGGCGGCGCGCTTGGCGACCTGCTCTTCGACGAAGCGGAGCACCTTCTTGTAGGGGCTCCAGAAGGCCTGGCGAATCGAGATGGGGTTGTCGACGAGCTTGGTGATGGTGGCGTCCCAGTCCTTGCCCTCGCGGTCCTTGAGCAGGCCGTTGCGGCCGACCATCAGGTTGTCTGACTCACCCGCGGTGAACGCGGCCACGATGCTCATCTTCTCGGCCGACGAGGGCCGCACGCAGTCGCAGTAGGCGAGGAAGCCGCGGGAGAGCGGGGCCATCACGGCGTGCTTGGTGGCGTCGTCCACGCGGATGACGAGCTCGCACTCGCGTTGATCGAGGAAGAGCGTGCCCACCTGGAAGATGGCGGGGCGCTTCCTCTCGTAGAAGTCCTTGAAGCTGACGAAGTTGTTCGCGAGCTGAAAGAGGTCGCGCGTGTAGCGCACCAGCTTCTCCACCGAGTCGATGGACTTGGCCGTCGCCTCCTGGGCCTTCTCCTCGGCGAAGAGCGGGTCGAGCAGCGCGGCTGAGCCTGCGAGCGCCTTGAGCCGCTCCACGCCCAGCTTCTCCACCGCGGCTCCGACCTTGCTGGCCTGCCACGCCTCGAAGGCCGCGAGCTTCGCCTTCACCTGCGCCCACTGCGCTTCGGTGAGCGTCTTCTGCTCTCCGAGGACCGGCTTCACGGTGTTCTCCGTGAAGGTCGCCAGCGCCCTCGCCCAGGCGGGGTTCACGTTGTCGAGCAGCGGCAGCGCCTTGTGCCCTTCGATCTTCGAGAGGGGGAAGGCCTTGATCTCCTCCGAGCTGATGGTGAGGTCCTTGGCGGCGACCGCCAGGTATTCCTTCTCTTCCCGGTTGAGCGCGGCGGCGGCGCGGCTGTCGAACGCGGCCATCGCGCAGCGGGCGAAGAAGTCGTCGAGCTTCGCGCGCACCACCTTCATCGACTCGAACGCGGCCACCGTGCCCGTGCCCAGCGGCATCAAGGCGGCGTCGCCTTCGCCCTTGGCGAGCCAGGACACGTAGTCGCTGACGGCGGCGAAGAAGGCCTTCACCTGGTCGACGTTCACGCCCTTCTTGCCGCTCTTGTCGTCGGTGCTGCCGATGGTGGCCATCACGTCGAGCACCAGCTGCTTCTGCTCAGGCGTCTGCGTCGACTCGGCGGGGATGACGCCGTCGCCGTTGAACGCCATGTCGTGGAAGGCCTTCACCGCGGCGGCGCTGTCGGGCACCGAGATGGTGGTGGCGTCGGCCTTGCCCAGCCCGCGCAGCACCGTCTTGGCGGCCTCATAGAGGCGCTTGCCCTCTTCGGCCTCGAGGTTGATGGACGAGAGCGGCAGCTCGGCCGGCGCCTTCAGGAAATCATCGGGGCTCTTGAGCAGCGCGCCCGCCCACTTCACCGCGGCGATGAGCTCGGTGGCGCGAATGCGGCCGTCCTTGTCGGCGTCGACGAGCTCGAGCGTGCGCGCGTCGAAGGCGAGGCCCTTCGTCGGACAGGCCAGCGCGACCCACAGCTTCCAGTCGAGCTGGTCGAGGTTCATGAAGTCCTGGCCGTTCTCGAACCGGACCTGATCGAAGCCACCCGCCCGGAAGAAGCTGAACGCTCGCTTGGCCATGCGGCCCCACATAGCCCCAGACATCGGGAGGTGCGCCAATATCCCGCTCGTCAGGGGCGGCCGCTCCTGCCGGTTCGAAGCCGGTCACTCGCGCATCGAACTCTTCAGTGCACGAAGCCGTCGCGCGGCGTCTCGGTGCCCTGCGCGACCTTGAGCAGCGTGAGCTTGCCCAGCGAAGCGACGTCGAGCTTGTTGCCCCGCTCGGGAAAACCCAGGCCGCGGCTGCTGAACTCCGGCACGAACAACAAGGGCGTCGCCTCGCCGTCGTAGCCCAGCTGCACCAGCTGGTTCGCTTCGTAGCGAACGCACTGCTTCTCGCAGCAGAAGAAGGTGTCCTTCACCGCGTACAGCCCCTCGGGCGGGAGCGGCGAGAGGTGCTGCG
This sequence comes from Myxococcales bacterium, assembly GCA_009885595.1. Taxonomy (GTDB): domain Bacteria; phylum Myxococcota; class Myxococcia; order Myxococcales; family Myxococcaceae; genus Archangium_A. The sequence continues at coordinate 2,627 of VFKJ01000061.1, forward strand.
CCGACGAGTCGTCGGGCAGGGTGTGACCCCGCAGCTGCCAGGAGGCGCGATTGGCGCTCCACTTCTCGGGCAAGTAGAGCCCCGCGCCGGGCTCGCCGTGGTTGTGGAAGTAGACCAGCCGCCCCGTGGGGATGCCGGCGACGCTCTGGGTGGTTCGGTACAGGCCGCAGGGAGGGAGTGCCATGGCGCCCTCTTACCGCAGCCATGCGGAGCTCTTGTCAGGAGAAGGATCCCGAAACGTTTCAGGGCGGCATAGAGAGCCTCGCCATGGACCCCGTTCGCCTGCAGCAGTTCGTCGACACCCAGTGGACCGAGGACATCGTGCCTCGCCTCACCGAGTACATCCGCATTCCGAACAAGTCGCCGATGTTCGACGCCGACTGGGCGAAGCACGGCCACATGGAGGCGGCGACGCAGCTGCTCGCGGGCTGGGCGAAGAAGCAGCCGCTCTCGGGCATGACGGTGGAGATCGTGCGCCTCGAAGGCCGCACCCCGCTCATCTTCATCGAGGTCCCCGGCACCGACGGCGGCGGCGCGAGCGCGGACACGGTGCTGCTCTACGGCCACCTCGACAAGCAGCCCGAGATGACGGGCTGGAGTCCGGGCCTGGGCCCCTGGGAACCGGTGCTCGACGGCGACAAGCTCTTCGGCCGCGGCGGCGCCGACGACGGGTACGCGCTCTTCGGCTCGCTCACCGCGCTGCGCGCGCTGCAGGACCAGGGCACCCCGCATTGCCGTGCGGTCATCCTCATCGAGGCCTGCGAGGAGTCGGGGAGCCCCGATCTCGTGCACTACGTGGAGCACCTGCTGCCGCGCATCGGCCAGCCGTCGTTGGTGGTGTGCCTCGATTCCGGCTGCGGCAACTACGAGCAGCTGTGGTGCACCACCTCGTTGCGCGGGCTGGTGGGCGGCAACCTCCGCGTCGACGTGCTGCGCGAGGGCATCCACTCAGGTGACGGGTCGGGCGTGGTGGCCTCGAGCTTCCGGGTGCTGCGGCAGCTGCTCTCGCGCGTCGAGGACGTGGAGACGGGCCAGGTGAAGCTCGAGGCGCTCTTCGCCGAGATCCCCCAAGAGCGCCTGGAGCAGGCGAAGAAGGCGGCGCAGGTGCTGGGCCTGGCGGTCTACGACAAGTTCCCCTTCGTCGAGGGCATGTCGCCGGTGGTGAGCGCGGTCGACGAGCTGGTGCTCAACCGCACCTGGCGCCCCGCGCTCGCCGTCACGGGCGTGGACGGAATCCCCTCGCTGGGCAACGCCGGCAACGTGTTGCGCCCGTACACCGCGGTGAAGCTCTCGATGCGCATTCCGCCCACCGCCGACGGCAAGGCGGCCGGCCAGGCGCTGCGCAAGGCGCTGTTGGCCGACCCGCCCTACGGCGCGAAGGTGAGCTTCGAGCTGGAGAAGAGCTCGAGCGGCTGGAACGCCCCGCCCCTGCGCCCCTGGCTCGCGCAGGCGATCGAGAGCGCCTCGCAGACGGCCTTCGGCGCGCCGGCGATGTACATGGGCGAGGGCGGCTCCATTCCCTTCATGGGCATGCTGGGAGAGAAGTTCCCCGGCGCGCAGTTCATGATCACCGGCGTGCTCGGCCCGCATTCGAACGCGCACGGGCCCAACGAGTTCCTCCACATTCCCACCGGCAAGCGGGTCACCCAGGCCGTCGCCACCGTGGTGGCGCAGCACTGCGAGGCATCGAAGCAGGGGCTGACCCGGTAGCTCAGCGCTGCCGCTTCGGCGGGCCCAGCATCGCCATCGCCAGCCCCGGGCGCACCGTGTTCACCGCGTGGCAGTGCGTGCAGGTGACGTTCTCGACGCGGTGCTGCAC
>VFKJ01000892.1 GCA_009885595.1 Myxococcales bacterium
CGCGGGGCAGCCGGAGCTCGCCGCGGAAGCGTGGGGCCGCGTCGCGGTGCTGATGCCGGATGATCCGCTGCCCCTGATCGCGCAGGCGCGCGCGCTCATTCAGCTCAAGGACTACGCCGGCGCGGTGATGGCCGGGCGGGACGCCAGCGCGCGCGACTCGGACAACGTCGAGGCCTTCCAGGTGACCGGCATCGCGCAGCTCGCGATGAACGAGCTGGGCGGCGCCATCGCCAGCTTCGAGAAGGCCGTCGAGCTCGAGCCCAATCATGGCTGGGCCCTCAACAACCTCGGCTTCGCCTGCCTGCGCGCCAACCAGAACGAGCGAGCGGCGACGGTGCTGGAGCACGCCGCCGAGGTGCTGCCCAACGTCGCCTACGTGCAGAACAACCTGGGCGTCGCCCTGGAGCGGGTCGGCCGCGGCGACGAAGCGAAGGCGGCCTACCAGCACGCGATGGACCTCTCGCCGAAGTACGTGAAGGCGCGCATCAACGCCGCGCGGGTGGCGAAGGTGCAGGTGACTGCTGATGAGCCGCAGGTCGATGAGACGATGAGCGACCTGCCGCACCCGCTGCCCGAGCCGACCGAGCCGTAGAGGCCCTCACCTGACCCTCTCCCCGCTTCGCAGGGAGAGGGAGGGGATGCTCAGAAGAGCACGCAGACGATCAACGAGCCGCCCAGCTGATGACGCCAGGGCCGGTTGAGATCGACGAACACGTCGTAGTGACCGCGCGCGCCGACAGACCACGACTCGCTCAGGATCCAGTCGAGCCCCAGGGTGGTGCCGGCCCCCAGCGACCACGTCACCTCGGGCCGGGTGACCAACACCACCCCGGAGAGCTGCAGGCCCACCCACGGCCTCACCAGCCCTTCCACGAAGAGGTACCGCACGCCCAGGCTGCCGCCCGTCGCGAAGACGCGCCCAGCCCCACTCGGCGTGTCCGCCCCCACGGGGACTTCGGCGATCAGCACCGGCACCCGCGCGAAGAACTCGAACCCGCTCTCGAGGTACTGCGTGAACTCGATCGACAGCCCCCCCATCACGCTCTGGCGCCCCAGCACCGCCGTCACCTCGGGGCCCAACCCCAGCGAATGGGGGGCGTACTGCGCCTGCGCCGCGGAGCCCATCAGCCCCACCAACAACACCCACTTCAGCCTCGAACGCGCCATGGTCGTCTCCTCGGCTCGCAGGAAAGGGCGCGAGCACGGGACACGACGAACGACTCAGGGACGGGCGGGGCTTCGAGGGCGGTCGCGCGCGCAGGCCTGGCGACGGCCTCACTGGCGATGGGTGAGAGCATGGGGAGCGTGGCCCGCGTAACCATGAGAAGTCTTCGGCTGCACGGGGCGCGAAGTTGCCCACACGCGCCAGGGAGCGCGGCAGGCGGCTTGCTCCATCCGGCGAATGCCCACGAGTCCGCGGTTGTTGACCCGCAGCTTGCGTCAACCTCGCCACGCGTCCGCGCCGCAGATTGAAAACCCGGTCCTGCCGACCGGGGGTTACAGTCCTCCCCCGCTGATGAGCAAGAAGCCGGGTCGACTGTGGGGATGGATCAAGCGGCTGCTGAAGCTGGCGCTGCTCGGCCTCGTGCTCGTGCTCGCCGTCGGCTTGGGGTCGTACGCGTGGTTCTCCCGCGATCTGCCCAGCGTCGAAGAGCTGCGCACCTGGCGGCCCGCGCAGGTCACCAAGGTCACCTGCCGCGACGGCAGCGTGTGCGCCGAGTACTACCTGCAGCGGCGCACCTGGGTGGACGTCACCAAGCTCCCCAAGCACGTGCGGGAGAGCTTCCTCGCCGCTGAAGACGCCGACTTCTATTCACACCACGGCCTCGACTACCTCGGCATCGTGCGCAGCGCGGTGAAGAACCTGAAGCCGGGCGGGATGAAGTCGGGCGCCTCCACCATCTCGCAGCAGGCCTGCCGCGCGCTCTTGCTCACCCAGGAGCGCACCCTCTCCCGGAAGATCCGCGAGTGGATCCTCACGCCACGCATGGAGGTGGCGCTGGGCAAGGACCAGGTCCTCAACCTCTACGTCAACACCATCTACTTCGGGCACAACCGCTACGGCGTCGAGGAAGCCGCGCTCTTCTATTTCGGCAAGCACGCCAGCCAGCTGACGCTGGGTGAAGCGGCGGTGCTCGCGGGCACCGTGCAGCTCCCGCACCGCATCAACCCCGTCACCAACATCGTCAAGGCCAAGCGCCGCCAGAAGTACGTGCTGGGGCAGCTCGCCAGCCACGGCTTCGTGCCGCAGGCCACCGTCGACGCCGAGCTGGAGAAGCCGATCGTCCTCGGCCCCCGCCCGCCCGCGCAGGTCGGCGCCAGCTACGCCGAAGAGGTGCGCAAGCAACTGGTGGCGCGCTACGGAGACAAGGCCGTGCTCGAGGGCGGCCTGCGGGTGCAGATCGCCATGGAACCTGCGCTCCAGGCCGCCGCCGAGGCCTCGGTGCGCGCCGGGTTGGAGGCGGTCGATCGCCGCCTGGGCTACCGCGGCCCGGTGGGCCAGGTGGACGCCACCCGCTTCGCCACGCTGCGCCCCTTCCTCGAGAAGCGCCTCACCGAGGCCGGCAAGCGCCGCCCCGACGAGCGCTTCGTCGCCGATCTCACCGTGCTCAAGGATCTGAAGCCCCCCGAGCACGAAGAGGGCGTCGATCCGCTCGCCGATCCCGACGAGCAGGTCGACGTCGACGAGCCGGTGGTGTCCGAAGACGAGAAGCTCGCCCGCGCCATCGGGGTGAGGACGCTGGGCGACGGCGTGGAGACGGTCGGCTTCGTCACCTCGCTCGATGACGCGAAGGGCACCGCCCAGCTCGATCTGATCGGCGCCCAGGCCCAGCTCGACTTCGCTTCGGTGAAGTGGGCGCGCCGCCGCGAAGGCACCAAGGTCGGCGCGAACCCCACCAGGCTCTCCGAGGTGCTGCGGCAAGGCGAGCTGGTGCGCGTGCGCCTGGGCGCGGCCCTGCCCGCCTCGCAGCTGATCTCCGCCACCCTGGCGCAGGTGCCCGTGGTGCAGGGCGGGCTGGTGGCGATCGACCCGAAGGATCGTTCGGTGGTCGCGCTGGTGGGCGGCTACGACTTCAACACCTCGGCCTTCAACCGCGCCACCCAGGCCCACCGGCAGCCGGGCTCGTCGTTCAAGCCGTTCCTCTACGCCACCGCGCTCGAGTCGACCCGCTTCACCCCCACCTCGATCATCAACGACGCGCCCGAGGCGATCCGCGATCCGTACACCGGCAAGATGTGGAAGCCGCAGAACTACGAGAGGGGCGGCTTCGAGGGCCCCATCACCCTGCGCACCGCGCTGACCAAGTCGAAGAACACCGTCTCGGTGCGCCTGATCGAAGCGCTGGGGCCCGACCTGGTGATCGCGTTTGCCAACAAGGCGGGCATCAAGAGCGTGCTCCCGCAGAACCTCACCCTCGCGCTGGGCACCGGGGAGGTCACGATGCTGGAGATCGCCAACGCCTACACCACGCTGCAGACCAACGGCATGCTGGCTGAGCCCGTGATGCTGGTGCGCGTCGCCGACGGCACCGGGAAGGTGCTGGAAGAACGTCACGCCGCCCCCGAGCAGGTGCTCAGCCCCGCCGTCGCCTTCCTCGCCACCTCGCTCATGCGCAGCGTCGTCGAGGAGGGCACCGCGGTCGCCGTGCTCGAGCTCAACCGCCCCGCCGCGGGCAAGACGGGCACCGCGCAGGAGTTCCGCGACGCCTGGTTCAGCGGCTACACCGCCGACTACGTGGCCTCGGCCTGGGTCGGCTTCGATGATCACGAGCCCATCGGCCCCGGAGAGACCGGCGGCAAGGCCGCGCTCCCGCTGTGGCTGGGCTTCATGCGCGCCGCGCACCAGGGCCTGCCTCCGCGGGAGTTCCCGGTGCCCGAGGGCGTCACGCAGGTGCGCATCGATCCCCGCACCGGAAAGCTCGCCGGTGGCTCGGTGCCGGGGCGCGCCGAGTGGTTCCTCGAAGGCACCGAGCCCACCGAAGAGACGCGCGCCGTCGATCCCAACGACTTCCTCCTGCATGATCAAAAGGGCCCGCGGTGAGCCTGCTCGCCGCGCTGGTGCTCGTCGCAGCTTCGGGCCCTTCCGGCTCTTCGCTCGAGCGCCTCGCCGCTGACGTCACCCGCGCGGTGAGCACCGCCGGCTTCGAGGGGCCCATCGGCGTGTACGTCGAGGGCAGCCCCGCACCGGCGGCCCGCGTGCTCGGCACCCTGGTGATGGCGTCGTTGTCGGCCCGGCTGCTGGCCCCCGTGCCGATCACCGCGCGCGACGCCACCGAGGCAGAGCGGCTGGCCCGCGAACAGGGCCTGCGCTCGCTGGTGCGCCTCACCCTCGCGCTCGAGCCGCCGAAGCTGGTGGTGCGCGGCGACGCCCTGAGCACGTGGGTGAACTTCTGGTCCGGCGCCACGCCCACCCGCACCGGGCCGGCCGCCGCGGTCGTCAGCGCGGTGGATGCGGATCTCGAGGCGCTCACGCTCGCAGGCGCCTCCGCGCCCGCCTCCACCCGCCCCCTGGAGCTCAACCTCGGCGTGCTCGCGCACCTGCCTGCCGTGCCCGCGGCCCTGGCCATCGCCGACGTCGATGGAGACAAACGCGCCGAGGTGATCGCGCTGGTGGACGACGCGGTGGTCACCTGGAGCTCCGATGGAAAGCAGAAAGGCCGGGTCGAGCTGTCCGTGCCGCTCTCCACCCGCCCCACCCGCGAGCCGTTCGGCTTGCTGAGCGTCAGGGACGGGCGGCTGCTGGTGTGGTCCTCGCGCCGGGAGCGCACCGAGGCCTTCGTGTGGCAGCGCGAAGGGTGGCGCTCCAGCGGCGTGGGCGAGGCGCCCGGGCTGGGGCCGGTCACCTTCTCCCCCAGGCCGGGCTTCACCAGCTTCGCCCCTCAGCTCACCTGGGCGGGGAAGGCGCTCACCTGGCCCGAGCCCATCGCGCAGTTCGCGCTGTTCTCAGCGATGGCGCTCAGCGTTTCCCCGAATGGAACCGCCGCCATCGCGCGCGGACTGGCGCCCACGACCCAGCTCAGCGGCGTGGGCAGCGGGAGCACGCTGGCGGATCTCGACGGCGACGGAGCGCCCGAGGTGATCGCCAGCTCGTCGCGCTCGACCGGAGAGGTCGATGAGGTACGGGTGGTGGCGCTGGGGGCGTTCGAGTCGGCGCAGGCGCGCGGTGGACAGCTCAATGAGGCCGCCGTCGCGTGGCAGAGGAAGATCGAGGGCCGGGCCATCGTCGCGGCGAACGGCGATCTCGATGGTGACGGGGTGGATGAGGTGGTGCTGGGCACCTGGTCGAACGACGGCACCGGTGAGCTGCTCGTGCTGCGGAGGGCGCCTTGAGCTCGAGAGCCGAAGACTGTTCCCCTCTCCCCCACGGGGGAGAGGGTCAGGGTGAGGGGCGTGCGCCTTCCAAGTCCCGAGCCGAGGAACCGCGCGTCACCCCTCTCCCCCGTAGGGGGAGAGGGAGGCAGATGTTCGCGCTGCTGTGCCTTGCCACCGCTGCCCTTGCCGGCAACCGCGCGCGGCCCGGCGGCACCCTGCAGGTCGCGCTCGTCTCGCCCTCCGCCACCGTCGATCCCCTCTCGGCCGACGCCCCCGTCGATGCGCTGCGGCTGATGCTCACCCACCAGCTCCTCTGCCGCGTGGTCGAGCTCAGCCGCCCTGCCCCCAACGTCCTGCGCCTGACCACCCCCGCCTCCGTCGACCCGAAGCTCGTCACCGACGCGCTCCAGCGGGTGTTCACCACCCGTACGCCCGTGCACGGCCTGCTCTTCCCCGTCTCCAGCTGGGCCGTCACCGGCCGCGCCGTCGAGTTGCAGCTCAAGGGCCCCTCGCCCGATCTCGAGCGCATGCTCTGCCACCCCGCCTTCGCCATTCCCCTGGGCGCGTTTCGCGCGAACGGCACCCGCCTCGAGGCGTTCGACGAGCAGCCCTCCGGCCGCCCCCACCTCGACGCGGTGGTCCTCCAGTCCGCCGACGCCCGCACCGCCGAGCGCCTCTTCGCGCAGCGCAGGGTGCAGCTGGTCGCAGGCGCCTCCTCGGGTGACGAGGTGGTGCAGCTCTTCGCCACCGCGCTCGTGCTCAGCCCGGGGCTGAGCACGATCCGCGCCGCCATCGAGAGCACTACCGACCGCGGCGATCTGGCGAAGTTCTTCGTCACCGCGCCCGCAGGTCCGCTCCCCGGGCTGCTCCCGCCCAGCCTGGCGCCCCAGCAACCGCTGGCCGCCGTGGGCAAGCCCGCGCCGCTCAACCCACCGCGCGAGCTCACCATCCTCTTCGACGAGGGAGCGGCGCACGAGAAGAGCATCGCGCAGCGGCTCCAGGTGAAGCTGCAGCCCCTCGGGTACCGCCTCGCCCTCAAGCCCACCCCGCGCGCCACCCTGCGGGGGCGCGCTCCGGCCGAAGGCGAGCTCTTCCTCCAGAGCGTGGTGCTCCCGCCCACGCCCGCGGGCGCGCTGGTGCTCTGGCTCGAGCTGGCGGGCCAGCACGCGCGCATCCCCGCGGTGCTGCAG
>VFKJ01000722.1 GCA_009885595.1 Myxococcales bacterium
ACAGACCGCCGAGAATCATCGTGACCATGAGATTGCGCACCGTGGCGAGAGTACTGCCTCGGTTTCCGCCCAGCGGAATGAAGAGGTAATCGCGCAGCCAGCTCGAGAGTGAGATGTGCCAGCGCCGCCAGAAATCTTGCGGGCTCCTGGCGGCGTACGGCGAGTCGAAGTTCTCCGGCATCGCGTAGCCCAGCAGCGCCGCCGAGCCGATGGCGAGGTCGGTGTACCCGCTGAAGTCGCAGAAGATCTGCGCCGCGTACCCGTAGACGCCCAGCAGCACCTCGAGGCTGGAGTGCTCACCTGGCGCCTCGAACACCGGGTCCACCAGCGCGCTCGCGAGCAACTGCGCCAGCACCACCTTCTTGAACAGGCCCAGGGCCACCCGCTGGAGCGCCAGCGGCAGCTCCAGGTCGTTCGGATCTCGCCGCTTCGCCAGCGCTGGCAGGAAGGTGGCCGCGCGCAGAATCGGCCCCGCCACCAGCTGCGGAAAGAAGGCCACGTAGAGCAGCGCGTCGACCACGCGCACCTTCACCGGAATGCGCCGGCGCCACGCGTCCACCATCAGCGAGATGGCGTGGAAGCTGAAGAACGAGATGCCCACCGGCAGCGCCACCTCGGGCAGGCTGGGCGCGCCGGGAGAGAGCCCGAGCTGCTCGAGCGCCACCAGCACCACGCTGGCGCCGAAGCCGAGGTACTTGAACAGCGCCAGCGTCAGCAGCACCGCGCTCACGCCCAGGCCCAGAATGAAGCGCCGCCTGCGCTCCGAGACCTCGGCTTCCAGCGCCTGCGCCACCAGCGCCGCCTCGAACGAGAGCCCCAGCAGCACCGGCAGGAAGCGCCAGTCCCACCAGGCGTAGAAGAACCAGCTGGCGCCCAGCAGGAAGAGCTTGTGCGCCTCGAGCGCGCGCGCGAGCGCCCATGCGCCCGCGAAGGCGCACACGAAGAAGAGCGCGTACTCGACTGTGGGAAACAGCACTGGGAGCCTTGTTTTAGGCCCCTGCGGGCCTCCGTCGAGAAACCGGTGCCGGGGAGCAGCCTCCCCGAATTGATGACATCGTGGGGCGGTGCGCCGCATCGCGTTCATCTCCGACGTGCACGCAAACCTGGAGGCGCTCGAGGCGGTGCTGCGCGACGTCGATGCCCAGCACCCCGACCTGCTGGTCGCGCTCGGTGACACCATCAACTACGGCCCCAACCCGCGCGAGTGCCTGCAGTTGGTGGACGAGGCGGCAGACATCGTGCTCGCCGGGAATCACGAGAAGGAAGCGGCGCTCCCCGAGCCCGACGAAATGGAAGGCGACGCCCGCGAGCTGCTCGATTGGACGGTGGGACAGCTCGACGGCCTGCACGCCTGGGAGCGGATGCGCGACGACTTGAAGGCCCGAGGTGAGGCGGCCGCGCAGCACCGCTACGAGAAGCTCCACTTCGTGCACGCGTCCGCGGCGAAGCCCTTCGCGCAGTACGTGTGGCCCGGGCACCCGCAGCATCACCTCCACTTGAACGCGCAGCTCGACGCGTACCTCACGGAAATTCTCGGCGGCTTCGACGCCACTCACTCCTTCGTGGGCCACACGCACACCCCCTCGGTGCTCACGTCGTACGAGCACCGCGAGATCTTCCCCATCGAGTTCGAGTGGAACCGCCGCTTCACCTTCCTGGGCCCGCGCAGCCTCTTCTACGTGCCGCAGGGCAGCCGGGTGCTCGAGGGTCTCTCCGGCCGCAAGCTGGTGATCAACCCGGGCAGCGTGGGCCAGCCGCGCGACGGCAACCCCGACGCCAGCTGGGCGCTCTACGACGGCGACACCATCGCGTTTCGCCGGGTGCCCTACCCGCACCAGCGCACGGCGGCGAAGCTGCGCGAGCTGCCCGTCTCCGTGGAGACGCGGGCGTACTTTGCCGATCGCCTCGCAGACGGCAGCTGACGGCGCGTATCCTCGCGAGATGCGGACTTTGGCGTGGGTGATGGTGGTGGCGGCAGCGGGTTGTCAGCCTGTTCTCAGACGAGCGTGCGCACGTGCCTCGACTGCGCTGCCGGCTGCGGCATCGACTTCGCGCGCTGCTCGGCGGGCTGTCGCTAGAGAGGGTTTTCCCCTCACCCCGACCCTCTCCCCCGCGGGGGAGAGGGAGACTCAGGAGCGACCTGCGCCTGATCAG
>VFKJ01001093.1 GCA_009885595.1 Myxococcales bacterium
CTCGCTCGCGATCGATCTCTTTCCCGGCACCCCCGTCGACTTCGTGGTCTTGCGGCCGAGCGCGTCTCCCTGGCCGCTGACCGACAAGGAATACAGCCCCGTCGTGCTGCAACTGCTCGGCGTCGAAGAACTGGGGGTACTGATTGCCAGACCCGGCCTCGTAATCTTGCGACGCGGCGCCCCACGGGGCGATGTCGAGGGGGTCAAGGCGGTGCTCCTCAAGGAGAAGCCCTGAGCTTCGTGCGGCACAGCTAGGCTCCCGCCCATGACCACCGACTGGAAGCCGACGGCGTGCATCCTCTGCGAGTGCAACTGCGGTCTCGAGGTCAAGCTCGACGGAACTCACCTCGCGCTGATCCGCGGAGACGAGCGCCACCCCGCGTCCCGCGGCTACGCCTGCGAGAAGGCGCACCGCCTCGATCACTACCAAAACGCGCCTGATCGCCTGCGCTCGCCCATGCGCCGCCGCGCAGACGGGACCTTCGAAGAGATCGACTGGGCCACCGCGATCCGCGAGGTCGCCGAGCGGCTGGCGTCCGTGCGCGATCGCTTCGGGGGCGAGACGATCTTCTATTACGGCGGCGGCGGCCAGGGAAACCACCTGCCGGGCGCGTACGCCACCAGCACGCGCCGCGCGCTCGGTTCCCGCTACCGCTCTTCCGCGCTCGCGCAGGAGAAGACCGGCGAGTTCTGGGTCGGCGATCGCATGATGGGCACGGTCACGCGCGCCGACTTCGAGCACTGCGAGGTGGCCTTCTTCCTGGGGAAGAACCCCTGGCACTCGCACTCGATCCCCCGCGCGCGCGTCACCCTGAAGGAGATCTCGAAAGATCCCGCGCGCACGTTGATCGTGGTCGACCCGCGGCGCACCGAGACCGCTGAGCTCGCCGACCTTCACCTGCAGGTCCGCCCGGGCACCGACGCCTGGCTGCTGTCGGCGATGCTGGGCACGCTGGTGCAGGAAGATCTGGTCAACCACGCGTTCGTCTCGGCGCACGCGATCGGCCTCGAGGAGGTGGTCGCGTCCCTGCGCGCGATCGACGTCGCGAAGTGCTGCGAGCGGACCGGCGTCGACGAAGCCCTGGTGCGCGAGGCCACGCGGGTGATCGCCAGGTCCCGCGCGATGTCGAGCTTCGAGGACCTCGGGGTGCAGATGAACCGCGAGTCCACGTTGGTGAGCTACCTGCACCACCTGCTGGTCGCGCTCACGGGCCACCTGGGCAAGGAAGGCACGCACTTCATCCCCACCACGCTGGTGAACATCACCGGCGGCGCCTCGGCCAAACCGAGCCCGGTGGCGGGCGCGCGCATCATCGCGGGCATGGTGCCGTGCAACGTGATCGCCGGGGAGATCCTCACCGATCACCCCGGGCGCTACCGCGCGATGCTGGTCGAGGCGGCGAACCCGGCGCACTCCCTGGCCGACTCGGTGCGCTTCCGCGAGGCGCTCTCGGCGCTCGACACCCTGGTGGTGATCGACGTGGCGATGACCGAGACCGCGCGGCTCGCGCACTACGTGCTCCCCGCGGCGACGCAGTTCGAGAAGGCCGAGGCGACGTTCTTCAACTTCGAGTTCCCGAAGAACGTGTTCCACCTGCGCGCGCGCCTGTTCGCCCCACCCGAGGGGGCGTTGCCCGAAGCCGAGATCCACGCGCGGCTGGTTGAGGCGCTGGGCGCGGTCACCGAAGCAGATCTCGCCCCGCTGCGTGAGGCCGCGAAGCTGGGGCGCGAAGCCTGGGCCGCGGTCTTCATGGAGAAGGTGATGGGCGATCCCCGCCTCGCTCCGATGGCGCCGGTGATCCTCTACCGGACGCTCGAGCTCGCGCCTGAGCTCAAGGAAGGCGCGGTGCTGCTGGGCCTCGCGCTCAAGGCGGCGATGAAGAGCCCAGCCTCGCTCGAGCGCGCGGGCTTTGGTGGCGAGCCGCTCGAGGCCGCGGACAAGCTCTTCACCGCGATGCTCACGAGCGCGTCGGGGCTGGTGTTCGCGATCGACGAGTGGAGCGAGGTGCTCGGGCGCATCACCACGCCAGACGGGAAGATCCAGCTCGCGCTGCCCGATCTGCTCACCGAGCTGAACCGGGTGGTGAGCTCGGCTCCCTCACCCGCGGAGACCGAGTTCCCGCTGGTGCTCTCCGCCGGTGAGCGGCGCTCCTTCACCGCGAACACGATCCTCCGCGACCCCGCCTGGCGAAAGAAGGACGCCGCCGGCGCCCTGCGCATCAGCCCCGCCGACGCGACGCGGCTCGGCCTGGAGACGGGAAGCTCCGCGAAGCTCACCACCAGGCGCGGCTCGGTCATCGTCTCCGTGGAAGTGTCGGAGTCGATGCAGCCAGGCCACGTCTCTCTCCCCAACGGCCACGGCATCGGCGCGGGGGTCGCGCCCAACGACCTCACCTCCGAGCAAGACCGAGACGCCTTCGTGGGAACGCCCTGGCACAAGTTCGTGCCTGCGCGCGTCGAGCGTGTTTGAGAGGCACACATGGACCACGCCCCTGCCTACGTCGTCGATTGGGAGCTCGCTCAGGCCGAACGCGGCCTGGCGAGCTTCAGCGCGTTCCTCGGGGCCGCGGGCGCGAAGTTCACGCCCCCTCCTGACCTGCTGACGATGCTGGACACGCTGAGCAAGTCGAAGCCCTCGGCCGTCTTCTCTCCGCGCGAGCTCTTCGTGCACCAGTTGATGACGACCGCGAACAAGTCGCTCAGCGCGGCCGGGGACGAGCGCCAGTTGTTCCTGCAGAGGACGCCGGTGGAGCGCTGGGTGCTGCTGGCCCCCGCGGCGGTGGGGCGCGCCCAGGCCTCAGGGGTGAAGCTCGAGCGGCCAGGTGCGCCCGGGCGGCGCGGAGTCTGGATGCTGGCCTCGATACCGGTGGCCATCGGCGTGTATGTGCTCGCCAATCGCGTGCTGCGCGAACGGGGCGTAGATGAATGGGTGGCCTGGCTCATCGCCCTCGCGGCGTGGTTCGCCGTCCGGCAGCTGATGAACCGCACCCTCCTCAAGGCCCGTTGAGGTTTCGGCACGGCCAGGTCCATCAGTCAGGGCGAATGCCCCGGGCCGCGCAGCTGCACGCGGAGTTGGCGGTTAGATCAACCTCAGCCCGAGAGGCTGAAAGGAGACCGTCATGGCATTCGACAACAAACAGATCGCGAGACGGTTCATTGAAGAAGTTTGGAACAAGGGAGATCTCACGGCCGTAGATGAGCTGCTGGACCCCGGTTACGAGGGACACGACCCCGTGGTGGGCACGTACAAACGCGACGGCTTGAAGCAGACGGTGGAGAGTTACCGCAGCGCGTTCCCTGACCTGAAGCTGGAGATCGTCAACCTGGTGGCGGATGACCGCTTCGTAGCGACGAGGTGGATCGCGCGCGGCACCCACCTGGGGACGTTCATGGGCATCGAGCCCACCCAGAAGAAGACCGTCGTCACGGGGATCGCCCTGAGCGAGCTCCGCAACGGGAAGATCGTCTCGGACCTCAACGAGTACGACGCGTTCGGACTGCTCCGTCAGCTGGGCGCGGGTGACAAGCTGATGGTCGAGCCTCCGCGCACCGCCACTGCACGGCCCGAGAAGCGCAGCAGCTGAGTCCTCCTTGATCGGTCCGGTGCTTCCATCGAAGAAGTGTGGCTAGGTTGGAAGCCCTCCAACCGGAGAGTTCATGGAAGCCACCGCCGGTCGCTCAGAAGAGGCGCTCACCCTCCAGTCGATCGGTGACGGCGTCATCGCCACCGACCTCGC
>VFKJ01000568.1 GCA_009885595.1 Myxococcales bacterium
CACTCGGTGCTCTACGACCCTGCGGCGCCCCTGCACGATCGCTACACCCTGAAGAAGGAACAGGAGTTCCTCGAGCCCGCCGACCGCAAGGTGCTCGAGAACACCACGCTGACCATCAACGCGTTCTTCGGGTGGGACTTCAACTCGTGCGAGGCGCTGCGCAAGGAAGGCACCTGGTACCCGATCGACTTCGCCAACCCGTGCCCCGACAGCCAGGTCACCTCGCTGCACTACCACTTCCCCTGGATGGTGAAGGCGTACCTGAAGTGGGCGATCTTCACCGCGGCCACCAAGCGGCCCATGCGCAAGGCCTTCGATTGGGATCCGTTCTACGCGATCGCGAAGGAGCCGATGCCCTACGCGCAGAAGCTGGAGAAGTACGGCGCGCTCTCCCGCAAGCTGCTCGAGGCCGACAGGTTCGAAGAGTTCTGCGCGAAGAACTTGAAGCACCTCGATGAGGTCGCCTGGGAGTTCTTCTCCACCGACGTGGCGAAGGACGCCGTGCGGCAGAAGGTCACCGCGCTCTTCCCCACCCACGAGGTGGAGAAGTTCACCGAGCTGTTCTTCAAGCGCATTCAGCAGTGGAGGGCGGATCAGAAGTCATGAGGCCCAGCGAAAACAAAGTGAAGACGAAGTGGTTCTCCGAGCGGCTGCAGCGCGAGGTGAACATGGCGCGCTGGGGGACCTTCGGGCAGCCGGTGCTGATGTTCCCCACCGCGGGCGGTGACTGCGAGGAGATCGAGCGCTTCCTGATGGTCAAGGCGCTGGCCCCGCTGATCGACGCCGGGCGCATGAAGCTCTACTCGTGTGACTCGGTGGCGGGTCAGGCGATGATCAGCAAGGAGGGCTCTCCTTGGCACCGCCAGTGGGTGCTCAACCAGTTCCACCAGTACATCAAGCACGAGCTGGTGCCGGCGGTGCGGAAGGACTGCGGGTCCGACAGCATCGAGCTGTTCTCGACGGGCGCCTCCATCGGGGCGTTCCACGCGGTGGCGGTGCTGTGCCGCTTCCCCGACCTGTTCGCCAAGGCCATCGCGATGTCGGGCACCTTCGACATCCGCCGCTTCATGAGCTCCGAGCAGTTCGGCGACGATTATTGGGTGAGCTCGCCGCTGCACTTCGTGCCCACCTTGTCCGGGCCGCACCTGGACAAGCTGCGCACCCGCTACGTGCTGATCCCCTCGGGCGAGGGCAGGGCCGAGGACATCAGCGAGTCGTGGGCGATGGCGCGAGTGTTGGGGAGGGCGGGCGTCCCCAATCGCGTCGACAGCTGGGGACGAGAGACGCCTCACGACTGGATGACGTGGCGTGACATGCTACCCAGATACTTGTCTCAGTTGATCAGCTGACACGTCAGAGGGCCGGGAGGACGCTTGAGCACCGAAACGACGCGGGCGCACAAAGAGATCGACGTCGAGCGTGACGCGAAGACGGGGCGCGCGTTCACCAGAGCGGTGCTCGCCGACCTGCGGGCGATCGAGCGGATGCTCGCCCAGGGCCTCTTCGAGAAGGGGGTCAAGCGCATCGGCGCCGAGCAGGAGATGTTCCTGACCGACCAGGCGTACCTGCCCGCGCCCGGCGCGCTGGCGATGCTCGACAAGCTCAAAGACCCCCACTTCACCACCGAGCTGGGCGCCTTCCAGCTCGAGATGAACGCCGCGCCGCAAGACTTCGTGGGCACGGGCTTCTCCAAGCTCGAGCGGCAGATGAGCTCGCTGATGGAGAAGGCGTGGAAGGCCGCCGAGGACCTCGGGCTGCACGCGGTGCTGATCGGCATCCTGCCCACCATGCGCAAGGCCGACCTGGGCATGGAGAACATGGTGCCCAGCCCGCGCTACCTCGCGCTCAGTAAGGCGGTGGCGGCGCTGCGCGGCGGCGACTTCGAGTTCTCCATCAAGGGGCTCGACGAGCTGATCATCGCGCACGACTCGGTGATGGTGGAAGCGTGCAACAGCTCGTTCCAGGTGCACCTGCAGGTCGACGCCAACGACTTCGCGCACCAGTACAACCTCGCGCAGGTGCTCGCCGGCCCGCTGATGTCGATGTCGTGCAACTCGCCCTTGCTGTTCGGCAAGCGCCTGTGGGCGGAGACGCGCATCGCGCTGTTCCAGCAGTCGGTCGACACCCGCAGCAAGACCCAGCACCTGCGCGATCAGGCCGCGCGGGTGACCTTCGGCTCGCGCTTCGTGGAGAAGTCGATCACGGAGATCTTCCGCGAGGACATCGCGCGCTTCCGCACCCTGGTGGGCACGGACCTCGACGAGGATCCGATGGCGGTGCTGGACTCGGGGCAGGCGCCCCAGCTCAAGGCGCTGCGCCTGCACAACGGCACCATCTATCGGTGGAACCGCGCGTGCTACGGGATCATCGACGGCAAGCCGCACCTGCGCATCGAGAACCGGGTGATGCCGGCGGGGCCCAGCGTGCCCGACGAGGTGGCGAACGCCGCCTTCTGGTGCGGGCTGATGATCGAGTTCTCGCAGCGCTACGAGGACATCACCCGGCACATCGACTTCGATCACGCGGCGGGCAATTTCTACACGGCCGCGCGCGAGGGCTACGTGGCGCCGATGCACTGGCTCGATGGTGAAGAGGTGCCGGCCTCGCGGCTGGTGCTCGATCGCCTGCTGCCGGCGGCCGAGGCGGGCCTGCGCAAGCAGCACGTCGACGAGGCGGACATCAAGCGCTACCTGGGCATCGTCGAGGCGCGCGTGCGCAGCGGCCGAACGGGCTCGCGGTGGCTGACCTCGTCACTGCACAAGATGAAGGATCACGGCAGCGCCGGCGAGCGGCAGTGCGCGCTGGTGGCGGCCACGATTGAGCGACAGAAAGCGGGGCGACCGGTGTCTGAGTGGGAACCTGCGCGGCTCGATGAAGCGGGCTCGCCGAAGCACACGTACCAGCGGGTAGAGCAGTTCATGACCACCGACCTGTTCACGGTGGAGGCGGACGACGCGGTCGATCTCGTCGCCAACATCATGAGCTGGGAGCGGGTGCGGTACATCCTGGTCGAGGACAAGGACCACAACCTGGTGGGGCTGATCTCGTACCGCGCGGTGCTGCGCTTCCTGGCGGCGGGCGGCATGGCGAAGGACGCTCCGGTGTCCGAGGTGATGAAGCCCGACTTGATGCACGTGACGCCGCAGACGTCGACGCTCGAGGCGATCTCGATCATGCGCGACAAGCGGGTGGGGTGCTTGCCGGTGCTGCTCGAGGGGAAGCTGGTCGGGGTGCTGACCGAAGAGAACTTCCTCAAGATCGCGCGCGACCTGCTCGAGGCCCAGCTCCGGCAATGAGCGAACTGTCTCCCTCTCCCCTGCGGGGGAGAGGGTGGGGGAGAGGGCTTACCGAGGAGATTCCCCCGCTTGGACAGGTGCTCGTTGGCGCGTGTTGCGCCGCCCGTCACCGTGTCGGCCGGCGCATTGGGTGCGCCTCGAGGCGCTCATGAAGCACTACGCCGATCTGCCGATGGATCTCGCCGATGCTTCACTCGTCCTGCGCAAGCCGTTCAGGAACCTGCTGCAGCTCGATGCCTGACGGCTCATAAGTAACTGGAATCATAGCCATTACTTGTTCCGCTGGGTGCCAAGACCAGCCGTCTTGCCCCATCCCGGGCGCCGGGGGAAGGGCCCACGCCGTGGGCACTGCGAAACGAAGGCGAGCCAGTTTGCGTGAGTCCGCGCGGTGGACCCTGCTGGGCTCACTGGGCGGGTTGGCGGCCGTGATGGCCGAGCAGCGCCGCGAGCAGCTGCTGCCCTGGGTGAAGAAGGCGCTGGGAGAGGCGGCGGCGTTTCAGGAGTGGCTCACCACCGGCGCCGCGCAGCTGCGCGAAGAGGGCGAAGACCTGTGGGCGGCCGCCCGGGAAGCCGCGCGCGCCCAGGCTGCGACCCGCCTCGCGCTGGAGCAGACCGAAGCCGAGCTGCGCGCGCGCCTCGAGCAGCTGGAGCAGGAGGCGCCCCGTGGCTGAGCCGGTGCAAGGACCACCCCAGGGCGCCGGTGGGGGCATGCGCCGGGTCACCGCCGCCACCGCCGGTGCGCTCACCGTGCTGTACCTCGCCTTCCGCCGAGCCCGGTCGCGTGCGCGCCGCGAAGATGCCGAGCGCAGCGCCCGCATCGACGGACTGCGGCGGCGCCTGGAAGCCCTCGAGCGACCTCGCTGATGCGCTTCCGCGTCGCTCACGAGCTCGCGGGCCGGGTCCGGGTAGAGCTGCTGGAGCCGCTCGATGATGGGAAGGCGCGCGGGCTGCTCGACGAGGTCCTGCACCTGACCGGCGTGAAGAAGGCGCGGGTCAGCGTGCCCGCGCGCAGCCTCGTGGTCGAGCATGACGGGGCGCCCCAGACCCGCGCCGGGCTGACCGCGCTGCTGGAAAGCACTGGCCTCGAGCACCTGCAGGTGCCCCCGCGGGAAGCGGTGCATGACCGCGCCGACGAGCTCTTCGAGGCCTTCGGCCGCTCGATGATCGGCCGCGCCCTCGGCGGCGTGCCCGGCACGGCGCTCGCCGTCTTCGGCGCGGTGCCCTTTCTGCGACGCGGCCTCGAGTCGGCGCTGGAAGGCCGGCTCGACGCCGACCTGCTCGATGCCAGCGCGATGGTCGCCGCGTTCAGGCTGGGTGAGCCGAGCACCGCGGGGTTGATTGGGCTGCTGCTTCGCCTGGGTGACTACATCCGGGCGCACACCGAGGCGCGTACGAAGCGAGACGTCGGCAGCCTGCTGCGGCGCGAGCGCCGCGACGCCTGGGTGCGGCGCGACGGCCGCGAGCTGCTGGTGCCCCACCGGGACCTGGCCGTGGGCGACCTGGTGGTGGTGCGGCAGGGCCACGCCATCGTGGTGGACGGGGTGGTGGTCTCGGGCACGGCGATGGTGAACCAGGCGGCGCTCACCGGCGAGAGCGGCCCGGTGAAGAAGCGCAAGGGCGCCTCGGTGTGCGAGGGCACCACCGTGGTGGAGGGCGCGATCGAGGTGCTCGCTCAGCGGGTGGGAGAAGAGACGCGGCTGGCGCGGATCGGCCGGTTGATCGAAGCCGCGGCGCAGAGCAAGGCCCTGGTGCAGGCCGACGCCGACCGGCTCGCCGATCGCCTGGTGCCCTACATCTTCACCCTCGCCGGCGGCACGCTGGCGATCACCGGCGACTTTCGGCGCGCGGCTTCGATTCTGCTCGTCGACTACTCGTGCGCGCTCAAGCTCTGTGTGCCGCTCGCCTTCAAGCAGTGCCTGATCGAAGCGCTGGCCGCCGGCGTGTTGTTCCGCGGCGGCAAGCAGGTCGAGGCCCTCGCCGGGGTGGACACCCTGGTGGTGGACAAGACGGGCACCCTCACCGAGGCCCGCCCTCGGGTGGCCGAGGTGGTGCTCTTCGACACGCTCTCGCGCGAGGAGCTCATCCGCGACGCGGCCTGCGTCGAGGAGCACTTCCCCCACCCCGTGGCGCACGCGATCCAGCGGTTGGCCGAGAGTGAAGGGCTGGTGCACAAGGACGAGGCGCACGGAGAGGTGACCCACCTGGTGGCCGAGGGGGTGGAGTCGACCGTGCGCGGCCAGCGCTTCGTCATCGGCAGCCGGCGCTTCCTGCGCCGCCGCGGCGTCGAGGTGCCCGCCGCCGCGCTCGAACGAATCGATCGCCACGGCCAGGCCGCGGTGCTGGTGGCCCGGGGAGGCCGGCTCGCGGGCGCGTTCTTGATCGAAGATCCCATTCGGCCCGAGGCAGCCCAGGCCCTGCGCGCGGTGCGGCAGCTGGGCGTGAAGCGGGTGGTGATGGTCACCGGTGACAGCGAGGCCAACGCGCGCCGGGTCGCGGCCTCGGTGGGGCTCGATGCGTGGCACGCCGAGGTGAGCCCGGAAGACAAGGCGGCCCTGGTGCGGCGGCTGCGGCTCGAGGGCGCGAAGGTGGCCATGCTGGGTGATGGAATGAACGACGCCCCCGCGCTGGCCGAGGCCAACGTGGGGATCTCGTTCCAGCACGGGGCCGACATCGCGCGCGAGACGGCTGACGTGGTGCTGCTGGGCTCGGAGCTGGGTGCGCTGCCTGCCGCCATGTCGCTGGCGCGCGCCGCGATGGAGCGGGTGGCCTTCAATTTCCAGGCGGTGGTGGGGCTCAACTCGGCCTTCATCGCGGCGGGGGCCATGGGGCTCCTGCCCCCCGCAGAGTCGGCGCTGCTCCACAACGCCACCACCGTGGTCACCTCGCTGGGCTCGCTGCGGCCCTACGAGGTCGCCCCCGCTGCCCTTCAGCCGCCGGCGTAGAGCGTGACGTCGGTCGCCGCGGCGAAGGCGATCTTGTAGGCCGTGTCCCAGTTCGGGTGCCGGACCATCAGGTGCCCGTCGGACAACAACGTCTGCTTCCAGTTGCGCCGCTGCGTGCCGGGCCGCAGCAGCTGCTCCTCGACCACGTGGTCGCCGTACTTGCGCAGGTACTCCTTGAGGCCCGTGATGCGCGTGATGCGCCCCTGGCCCAGCGCGCGCTTGAACACGATGCCCGCGTTGAACTTGCGCTTGGTCGACGCCTCGAACGACTTCCAGCAGGCCACCCGGGCCCACTCGCGGAAGAGGTCGACGTCGCCGGTGTAGTTCATCTGGTCGACCAGGTGCGCGCCCCCGGGGCGGCAGCCGATCTCCCCGAACACCGCCTCGCCCTTCTTGGTCATGAACCATTCCATGTGGGTGAAGCCGTCGCCCATGTTGAGCGCCTTGAGCACCTTCCGCCCCAGCGCGATGCCCGGCTTGATCTTCGGCTGATCGAGCTCGCGCACCGTGATGATCACCGGGCTCACCCACTCGTTGCTGCGCGCGATGAGCGGCGGCGGCAGGTAGGCGGCCACGTTCTCGTACAGCGGCTTTCCGCCCACCGAGATGGTGTCGTAGGTGAACTCCTCGCCGTCGATGAACTCTTCGCAGCTGCACACCTCGACGTGCCGCATCATCGGGATCGCGGACTCGAGCTCGGCCTTCGAGGACACCTTGTAGGTGTCGGCGCTGCCCGCTCCGGAGATGGGCTTCAAGATGAGGGGGTAGCCGATCTTCTCGGCCGCCTCGCGGATCTCCCGCTCGCTCTTCACCTTGAACGCGTGCGGCACGCGGAGCCCGGCGGCCTTCACCCGGTCCTTCATCAGCATCTTGTCGCGGAAGCCGGTGACGGTATCGACCGACATCCCCGGCAGGCCGAAGCGCTCGCGCAGCTTCGCGGCGAGGATCACCAGCGGTTCCCAGTTGGCGAGGATGCGGTCGATGCGCTTGCCCTGCAGCCAGCCCGACACGCGCTTGATGACGTCGGCCTCGTCCATGATGCGCGGCACCTGCAGGTAGTCGTGCAGGTACGGCTTGAGCGTGGGGGGCAGGCCGCGGCGGGGGTCGTCACCGACCCCGAAGACGTTCGCGCCGACCTCGGCGAGGCCACGCGTGTACTGCTGCATCTCCGGCGGATACGAGGGCGCGAGGAAGACGACGTTCATGGGGGCGGAGCATAGCGTCC
>VFKJ01000750.1 GCA_009885595.1 Myxococcales bacterium
GCGGGGATCAAGGAGCAGTACCGCAAGGTGACGCGCACCTCGAAGGGGCTGCAGGAGGAGTGGATCTCGGTCGACGACTTCTCCGAGCAGTTCGGTGACCTGGTGTTCACGGTGAAGGCCGACGTGTTCATTCCCGGCGGCGGACGGCCGGAGACCATCGACAAGGACAACTGGCAGCGCTTCCTGCTGCCCGATGGCACGCCGTCGTCGAAGGCGATCATCGAAGGGGCGAACTCGTTCATCACCCCGGCCGCCCGCGTCGAGCTGCAGAAGAAGGGCGTGATCGTGATGCGCGACGCCTCGGCCAACAAGTGCGGCGTCATCTCGTCGTCGTACGAGATCATCGCGAACCTGCTCTTGAGCGAGAAGGAGTTCCTCTCCAACAAGAAGCGCTACGTGAAGGGCGTGCTGGAGATCCTCGAGCGGCGCGCCAGCGACGAGGCGAACCTGATCTTCCGCCGGCACAAGGAGACGGGGCGCCTGTACACGGAGATCTCGGACGGCATCAGCGTGGAGATCAACTCGAACTACGCGCGGCTGTTCAAGTTCTTCCAGGCACGGCCCGAGCTGGCGTTGAAGAGCCCGTGGAAGCGCGCGATCACCAGCCACCTGCCCGCGATCCTGCGCGACGACAAGCGCTTCAACGATCGCCTGCCGCGGCTGCCGCAGAAGTACCGCTCGGCGATCCTGGCGGCAGAGATCGGCTCCTCGATGGTCTACCGCGGAGATCAGACCTCCGAGTTCGAAGACCAGGTGCGGCTGCACGTCGAGCGCACCTTCGCGGGTTGATCAGCGCGAGGCGCGCAGCGGCACTCTGGCGACGAGGGCCTTGAAGGCCTTCGCGTCGTAGAACGAGAGCTTCACGCCGCCCAGCTCGACGGCCACTCCGGAAGAGAGCTTCACGCTCTCTCCGGGGAAGGCCACCTTGCCTCCCACCAGCGTCCTTCGTTTCTCGCTCAAGGGGAGCAGGTGCCACTCGGTGCCCTCGAGCTCGAGCCGCGCATGGACGCGGGAGACGGTCGGCTCGGCGATGACCACCTCGTTGTCGAGGGCGCGGCCCACGCGCAGACTCTCTCCCTCGGACGGCTTCAGGACGAAGCACAACGAGTCGTCGCCTGCGGGGTGCGGGGAGTTCTTTCTCGTTCCGGCGACGGCGGTCTCCACCACGCTCAGGCTGACGTCGCTGAGGTGGCCGTGGGTGCCGCCGGCTTCCCAGAGGAGCCAGCAGTTCGGGTACCGCCTCGCGAAGGCCTCTGCTCCGAACGCGAGTTGGCGGGTGAGCAGCGAGAATTGGTGCGCGGTCATCGAGGGCATGGCGCTCAGGCTAACGACCACCCTCTGGCTCAGTAAGGGGACGAGGTATGCCTCCCTGTTGATCTCCGAACCACGCCCCCACATTCACCTGCTGTAATTCTCGCGGCGCTGAAAGTTCGGCCGCAAAACGTCCAGTGTGGCCGGAAGCGGTCGTACAGTTCGCCCATGCTCACGCTCGCGCTGACCCTGAACGTCCTCGCCGCCGCGCCGGGATTTCCCGTCGTGCACTCGGTCGATTTGGTCACGCAGGTCGACAAGCGGCTGCCGAAGTGGCTCACCGGCGGGGGTGATCGCAAGGCGCTGCTCGCCACGCCGAAGCAGCTCGAGGCGTACTTTCTCTCGGTGGGGCTCAAGCCGACCGAGGTGGTCCTGGCGGCGGCGCTGAAGGAACAGGAGGCGAAGGCCGAGCTTCAGCAGTTCAACGCGACGAAGGTGTTGCTCGAGTACGCGGGCAAGGCGGCGACGGTGCACTTCTTCGATGACGCCGGGCATCGCTGCGAGGTGGCGCTGTTCAACGTGGGGACTGAGGCGGCGCAGCGGTACGTGCTGCTGGGCGGGCCGCGTACGGATTCGAAGACCATCGAGTCGCAGCTGGAGCGGGGGAGGGAGGCGAAGTCGATGCTGGTGTTCGAAGAGAAGAAGGACGGCGCCTGGTTCACGGGGTCGCTGCCCATGCCGCCTCCGCCGGACTGCACGATGACGCTGAAGAAGGCGCTCAAGACCATCTTCACGTCGGAGAAGGCGTACTTCGCCGAGCACGACGCGTATTCGCCGTCGCTGTCGAAGGTGGGCGTCGACGCGAAGTCGCTCGGGGTGAGCGCGGCGAAGGTGTCGGTCAAGGGCGCCGCGCCCACGCAGACGTTCGTGATCGAGGTGGGGCTCAAGTCGGGCCTGATGCAGATGAATGAGAAGGGAGAGATCACCGAAGTCGGCGCCTGCCCCTGATGTCTCCCTCTCGCCCGCGGGGGAGAGGGTCGGGGAGAGGGCTTGAAAGCGCTCGGTCAGCGGCAACACGGAGCCCCCCAATGCGGTAAGCGGGTCACGTGCCCATCGATCGCCCGCCACCCCCGCCTCGCGCGAAGGGGGACCAGGTCTCGCTGGTCGACTCCTTCCGCCGTCTCGCGTCCTGGCTGAAGGAGCACGACGCCGTGGGGCTGATGAAGTCGCTCTCCCCCGGGGCCAAGCCGATTCAGCTGTCCAAG
Source organism: Myxococcales bacterium (assembly GCA_009885595.1). GTDB lineage: Bacteria > Myxococcota > Myxococcia > Myxococcales > Myxococcaceae > Archangium_A. The sequence continues at coordinate 2,517 of VFKJ01000750.1, forward strand.
CTCGAACAGAAGCTCGGCTTCCACGTACCGCCCGGCCTGAGGGCGCTGTGGTTGATGCACGACGGGCAGCGCCGCGCCGACGACTGCATCATCGGAACGCTCCATCTCCTGCCCGTGGCGTGGGTGCTCAACGAGCGGCCCGCGACCCTCGCGCTGCTGAAGCGCGTTCGCGCGGAGCCCGCGGAGCTGAAGAGGTCGGGCCTCACCGCCGAAGAGGCGCAGTCCGACAAATGGCTGCCGGTGGCCAGCCAAGGCAAGGATTGCGTCATCGTGAACTGCACCACGGGCCGCGTGTTCGCCGGCAGTGACAACGCGCCGTGGTTGCGGCTGCTCGCCAGCTCGGTTCCTCAGTGGCTCGAGGCCTACGTCACCGCGGTGGAGCGTGATCAGTACGGACTGGTGCTCGGCCCTGACGGCGCCTTCCTGGACCTGCGCCACGACGACTGACGGCTGCGCTCGCATCGCTTCGTGCTGGGACTCCACGGTGGAAACTGCGTTGTTCCCCCTCTCCCCGATCCTCTCCCCCGCGGGGGAGAGGGA
>VFKJ01000352.1 GCA_009885595.1 Myxococcales bacterium
ATCGAACCGCGCCGCCGCCCCGTATTCCTTGAGCTGCTCCAGTTTCGTCATGAACTTCGTGAGGCCGTGTTCCTTCGCGAACGCGCTGACATCCTTCGCCTCGATGAAGGCCGCCACCCGCGCCTCCAACGCCGCGCGATCGTCGTCCACCAGCAGCTCATCGAAGCGCGTCTTGAGGCCCGCGAAGCTCACCGGCACCAGGTCCGTGAGCGGCTCCCCCTTCGCGCGCCACTCGTCCTCCAGCCGCTGCGCGTCGGCCGCTGGCCGCTTGAAGCGCCAGTCAGGGGCGTGCGGCGTGAAGATCTTGGCGTCGAGCGTCACGGGCTGCGCCTTCGCTGAGAAGTGAAAGCTGCGCTGCACCGAGACCGGCGTGGTCCACACCGTCACGCAGGGCACCACCCGGGTGCCCTCGAAGGTGCCGCGCGGCAGCTCGATCACCTCGCGCAGCCGCATGCGCGAGAGCAGGGCTTCCCGCACCGGCGCGTACGCGAACGCGTCCAGCAAGGTCGCCGAGGTGATGAAGGCCAACGCCCCCGCGCGCTCCTGTAGCCGCAGCGACGCCTTGAGCAGAAAGAAGACGTAGTCCTCTCGCAGGCTCGTACCTTTCGGTAACGAGAGGTGCTCCGGCATCCACGCGCAGGCGGTCGCCCACGCCGACTTGCTCTGCAGCAGGGGCGAGGTGCCGTTGTACGGCGGGTTCCCCAACCACAGCTCGAACACCTCGTCGGGGGGCGGCAGCACTTCTTTCCCCAGCGCGTCGGCCACCACCACCTGCGCGCGCGGGACCCGTTCCCGGCACAGGCGCGCCGACTCTTCATTGAGCTCGAGTCCCCACAACTCCGCGCGGGGCCAACACTCAGCCGCGACGCTCAGGAACGCGCCCGCGCCGCACGCAGGATCGATGATGCGCAGCGGCTCTTTCGGGGGCACGTGCGACTCGATCGCGTGCACCACCCGCTCCACCAAAGCCCGGGGGGTGAAGAATGCACCCCGGGTTTTTCGCTCCGTAGCGGACACGTGAGACGTCAGTGCTTCTTCGTCCAGAGCCCGGGTCATCGTGGTAGGGAAGTGCCGTTCATGACGCTGCGTCGGGTTCATCTTCGCATTACTGGCCTCGTGCAAGGCGTGTCGTATCGCGCCAACGCACAGGTGCTCGCCAGCCGGCTCGGCGTCCGCGGCTGGATCAAGAACCTCCCCAACGGCGACGTCGAGTCGGTCGCGGAGGGCGCGCCCGAGCCCCTCGAGCGCTACATCGTCTGGTGCCGCCGCGGTCCGTCCGGTGCGCGCGTCGACTCGGTGTACGTCGACGAGCTGGGCGAGTCGGGCTCGCTGGGGCACACCTTCGATGTGCGAAGGTGAGCTTCGGTGGCCCCCTCCTCATCGCGCCGCTCTCTTCCATGCTCGGCATCCGCGCCGGCATGAACGTGTCCATTCACAACGCCCCCTCCGGCTTCATGGAAGCGCTGCTCCCCCTGCCCGAAGGCGCGGCCCTCCTCGACAGCGCCAGGACCGGGCTCGACGTGCAGGTGCTCTTCGCCGGCAAGAAGACCGAAGTGGTCGAAAAGCTCGCCTCGCTCAGCCGGAACATGGCCGTGACCGGCGCCATCTGGATCTGCTTCCCCACCTCGCTCGAGCTCCCCCTCGCTCCTTCCGAAGAGTTCGTGCGCCTCGCCGCCCTCGAAATGGGGCTGACCGACACCAAGAAGCTGATGCTCGACCCCGCCTGGACCGCCTTGAAATTACAGCGGAAAAGCCGCCCGCCGCGCGTCGAGCTGCCCTCGGCCAGGGCCTGAGAATTCCTGACATTTCCGTTCCTTCACCGAGCGATTCGTGAAACGCTCCGCCAGACAACATTTTCGGACGGGGCTCTCGAAGTCAGCCACTGAACAAGGTGGGAGAGGGCGAAGTCGGCTTCACGGGCATTGGGCCGTGAGGTTCATCGATTCAAACCGGCAGGGGGTCTGGTGGTTGACCTTCGCGGAGTGACACCACAGCGTGAGCTTTTTGCGAGTGGCGCCGCCTCCTGCCTCTTGTTGCAGCCTGGGGCCCATGTGAGTCCTGCGTCCCGTCCGTGGGGACCACGAGGCCTGGCTGCACAGATCGGATTCATCCATGAGCAGCGTTCTCGTCATCAACGCCGCGGGTCGGGAGACCCGTGTGGCGCTGGTCGAACAAGGTCACATCGCTGAGTTTTATCTCGAGCGAAAAAAAGACCGGGGCATCGTCGGCAACATCTACAAGGGGCGCGTCACCCGCGTGCTCCCGGGCATGCAAGCCGCCTTCGTGGACATCGGCCTCGACAAGGCCGGCTTCCTCTACGTCGGTGACGTGCTCTTCGACCCCGACGTCACCCGCCACCAGTTCGACCTGACCGAGGGCGAGAACGACGAAGACGTCGAGGAGGTGCCCGAGGAATCGGAAGACGCGGTCTCCGACGCTCCGGCGGCCATCGACCCCACGCCTCCCAACGGCGTCGCGTCAGCCGAGGCTGCGCCCGCGCCTTCGGAGATCGAGCCCGCGCCCAGCGCGCCGCCGCCCCCCCTGGCTTCGGGCGCCGACGTGGTGGCCGCTGCGCTCACCGAAGCCAACCCGCCTCCCAGCGGCGCTGACGTGGTCGCCGCCGCCGTCTCGCAGGCCGCCACCCAGCCCGACCCCGAAGCCGTCCCCGCCTCGGGAGCGGAGGTGGTCGCTGCCGCCGTGGAACAGCAGGGCGCGCCCATCGCCCCTCCCGTGGTCGAGGAAGCCAGGCTCGAGGCCCAGCGCACCCAGGCGCCTCGCGACGTTCGCTTCAAGGAGAAGGAGAACAAGGACCGCAACCGCGATCGTGGAGAGCGCGGCGATCGGGAGAAGCGCAAGTCGGAGCCGCCCAAGAAGCAGCAGAAGATCGAGGACCTCCTCAAGGTCGGCCAGGAAGTGCTGGTGCAGGTCTCGAAGGATCCCATCGGCACCAAGGGCGCCCGCATCACCTCGCACATCTCCATCCCGGGGCGGCACCTGGTGTTCATGCCGACCGTCGATCACGTCGGCATCAGCCGCCGCATCGGCAACGAGAAGGAGCGCCGCCGCCTGCGCGACACCGTCGAGCGCCTGCGCCCGCCGGGAACCGGCTTCATCGTGCGCACCGTCGCCGAGAACGTGCCTCAGGAGAAGCTCGAGGCCGACATCCGCTTCCTCATCGAGGTGTGGAACGACACGGTGAAGAAGAACGAGAAGGTCCACCGCGCGGGGCTGATGCACCCCGACCTGGACCTCATCCTCCGCGCCACCCGCGACCTCTTCGCCCAGGACATCGAGAAGCTGATCATCGACGACCGCGAGGAGTTCGAGCGCGTGCAGCGCTTCGTCGAGGCGCAGGACCCGGCCCTCAAAGAGCGCGTGGTGCTGCACGACGGCGAGGAGCCCATCTTCGACGCCTACGGCATCGAGGAAGAGATCAAGCGCGCCACCGCCCGCAAGGTCTGGCTGCGCAGCGGCGGGTACCTGATCATCGACCAGGCCGAGGCGCTCACGGCCATCGACGTCAACTCCGGCCGCTACGTCGGCAAGAAGAACCTCGAAGACACGATCGTGAAGATCAACACCGAGGCGGCCAAGGAGATCGTCTACCAGCTCCGGCTCCGCAACATCGGCGGCATCATCATCTGCGACTTCATCGACATGGAGAAGCAGGCCAACCGCGACAAGGTCTTCAAGTCGCTCCACGAGGCGCTGAGCCGCGACAAGGCCAAGACCAACGTGCTGCGCATCTCCGAGCTGGGCCTGGTCGAGATGACCCGCAAGCGCGTGCGCGAGTCGATCGGCCGCGTGCTGCACGAGAACTGCGGCTACTGCGCAGGGCAGGGCTACGTGAAGACCGCCACCACCGTGGCGTACGAGATCTTCCGCGAGCTGCGCCGCTCGGCCGGCGCGTACAAGGACCCCACCATCGTGGTGCAGGCGCAGACCGAGGTCTCCAACGTGCTGCAGGGCGAGGAGCGCGAGGAGCTGCGCCACCTGATGGACCGCTTCAACAAGTCCATCCAGGTCAAGCCGCGCACCGACTTCCACCGCGAGCAGTACGACATCTACGCGCGGCCCATCTCGGGCGTGGAGATCAAGATCGCCGCCACCAGCGTCGAGCACGATCCGTCGACGTACACGAGCAACCGCAAGCCCGGCAGCAGCGAGGCCCGCTTCGAGCAGCGCGGGGGGCCTGAGCGCGGCGGCGGTGGCGGCGGAGAACGCGAGGCCCGCGGCGGCGAGCGCGAGCGTGGCGGCGGTGGTGGTGGCGGTGGCGGCGAACGCGGAGATCG
>VFKJ01000716.1 GCA_009885595.1 Myxococcales bacterium
CGTCGAGGGCTGACGTCTCCCTCTCCCCTGCGGGGGACCCTTCGACTTCGCTCAGGAGGTCGGGGAGAGGGCTTGCCAGGGCCATTCACCTCGCGACGAAATCGAGCACCGCCGCACCGACCGCGAACGCGAACGCATCGACCGTCGCCAGCTCCTCCCACCGGGCGACCTCTTTCTCATCCAGCGCATGGTGCGTCTCGATGATCACCGTCGGAATGAGCGAGCCCCGCAGGAAGAACACCCGCTTCTTCATCGGGCGCTGATCAATCCACCCCGAAGGCTCGACCTCGTCCTGGCGGTAGAGCGAGGCGTAGTCGAACCCGCTGTACGCGAGGAAGCCCGCCTCGCGCAGCCGCTCTCCCACCGCGCGGCCGAGCTTTTCCCGGCGCGGAAACGCGGGCCCCTCTTCGTTCCACAGCACCGAGAACCCGGGCGCGTTCGGGTTCTGCCAGCACACGCCCGCGTCCTGGAACGACGGCGTCGCCTCGCCGCGCGCGTCGGAGTGGAGGCTGATGATGACGTCGGCCTTGAACGCCTCGGCCGCGGCGATGCGGGGCCGATAGAGCGGCTCCTCGCCCGGCCTCCGGGAGAGCTTCACCTCGAAGCGCCCCGTCGCGGCGAGCACGAACGCGAGGTGCTGCGCCACCTTGAGCGTGTGGTCCTGTTCGAGCTGGCACGCGCAGCCGTGGTTGCCTTCATTGCCCGGGGCGCCGTGCCCCGCGTCCACGAAGACGCGCACCTTCCGCGTGGGCTGCGCCGGGAGCGCGAGGGTGGTCAGGCTCGCGTCGTCAGCAGGCCAGGCAGTGAGAATCAGCGAGAGGAGTACGAACACTCACGCAGCAGAACACGGCGGGCGCTGCGCACGTTCCCTCACGACTCGATCTTCATGCGGCCCTCAGAACAGGGCAACATCGGTGGATGCTCAGCCTCGCGCTCCTCTCCCTCGTCAGCTCGGCGCTTCCCCTCGAAGAGCTGTTCGCGAAGGTCGACCCCAGCGTGGTGACGGTGCGCGTGGGCACCAAGAGCCTCACGGAGAACGCGAGCGGCACGGTGATGGTGGTGGCGATCGTCACCGGGTCCGGAGTGCTCGTGCACGGCGAAGGCTTCGTGGTCACCGCCGCGCACGTCGTCGAGTCGGCCGAGATGATCCAGGTTCACTGGCTCGACGGGTTCAGCGCCAACGCGAAGGTGGTCTCGCTCTCGCGCAGTGAAGACATCGCGTTGCTGAAGGTCGATTCGCTGCCGGTCAGGGCGGTGGTGGCGCAGCTGGGTGACTCGGCGGCGCTCAAGCCCGGGCAGCGGCTGTTCGCCATCGGCGCGCCCTATGGGCTCGAGCACTCGCTCACCCAGGGCGTGGTGAGCGCGCTGCGCACGAATGATCGGCCGGGGCTGATGCCCAAGCACCTGGTGCAGACCGACGTGCCGCTCAACCAGGGCAACTCGGGTGGGCCGTTGTTCAACGAGAGGGGCGAGGTGGTGGGCATCGCCAGCTTCATGCTCTCGCAGAGCGGCGGGAGCGTGGGCCTCAACTTCGCGGTGCCCAGCAACACCGTGCGCACGCGGTTGTTCGACGAGGCGCTGCCGTACATCGGGGTGGGGCTGCGGTTCATTCCGCGCGAGGTGGCGGAGATCTTCAACTGGCCCTGGGACGCCGGGTTCCTGGTGGAGACGGTGCGACCGCAGAGCGTGGCCGACGTGGCGGGGCTGCGCGCGGGGCAGATCTCGTCGGAGGTCGGTGGCAATCGCGTTCAGCTCGGCGGCGACTTCATCCTCGCGGTCAACGGCGTGCCCTCGAGCGACACCGCGGGGGTGGCGAAGGCGCTGCGCGCGCTCAAGGTCGGAGAGCTGATCAAGTACGACGTGATTCGCAAAGGGAAGCCGGCGCACGTCGAGGTCGCGGTGCCCGCGGGGTTGGGCGTGCCGCTCCTGACGAAGCTCCGCAAGCAGTTCTGAATGAATCCGTTGTAAGGAAGCGTCGGAGGC
>VFKJ01000105.1 GCA_009885595.1 Myxococcales bacterium
AGCGCTTCCTCTACGTCGAGGCGCACGGCACGCAGGATCGATCCGGCCGGCGCTTCTGGAACGCCACCGAGGAGTGCTGCAACTTCGAAGGGCTCCCCGTCGACGACGTGGCCTTCTTTCGCGCGCTGGTGGACGACGTGAAGGCGCAGCACCCGGTGAAGAGCGTGTTCGTCGTCGGTCACTCCAACGGCGCCTTCATGGCGCTGCGGCTCGCGTGCGACGCGCCCGAGGTGTTCGACGGCATCGTGTCGGTCTCGGGCTCGACCTGGCTCGACCCCACGCGCTGCGGCGAGGGCGAGGCGGTCCCGCTGCTCTTCGTGCACGGCACCGTCGACACCACGATTCCCTACGAAGGAAGCGAAGGCCGCTACCCGGGCGTGGTCGAGACCCTCACCCGCTTCGCCGACCGCGCCGGCTGCTCGGGTGATCGCGAAGAGCTCGCGCGCGCTGACTTCCTCACCTCGCTGCCGGGCGAAGAGACGAAGCGCGAGCGCTCCACCGGCTGCCCCGCGGGAAGTGCGGTCGAGCTCTGGTCGCTGGAAGGTGAAGGCCACGCGCCCCAGTTCGAGGCGCCGTGGACGCAGGCGACGCTGGACTGGCTCGAGGCCCACGCCCCATGAAGGCCTGGTGGTGGCTGCTGCTCGTGTTGGCCGGCTGCACCACGGTGCTCCCGATGCAGACCGCCTCCGCGGTGGATCGCGGTCGCTTTCGCGTCGGTGGCCAGGTCTCGACCTCGGCCTTCTGCGGGGATCTCGCCGGGGGTGGGCTGGGCGTCACCCAGTGCACCGACTACCCCGACGGCCTTCCGCTGCCTGAGCTGCGCGCCAACGGCCGCTACGGCCTGGGTCACGGCTTCGACGTGGGGGCCTCGCTGCAGGGCCACGGGCTGCTCTTCGCGCCCGAGCGGGCGTTCCAACTCGGCCTCACCCTCGACGTGAAGGGCGAATTGCTGCGCATCGCCACCCGGGGGCCCACCCACCTCATCTCGGTGGGCTTGCTCGCGGGCGGCGCGTTGGCGGGCCGTTTCGGGCTGCCGCTCTGGCCCCAGGTCGAGTGGGGCGTGCCGCTCTTCTACGGCCTTCAGTTCAAACACTGGGAAGTGGTGCTGAGTGCAACCGCGAGCCAGCGCTACCAGAAGAGCCCCCACCTCACCCCCTCGGCCGCCACCATGCGCACCGGCTTCACCTTCGGGCTCTTCCACCGGGAGCCGGCGGGCTTCGCGGTGCAGCTGGGCTACACCACCGATCCGGCGGAGTTCGGCCACGGCACCATCCAGCTGCAGTTCGGGCTGTTCTTCGACGTGAAGTAGTTCTTTGCACCTGAGAAACGCCGGCCGGGTCACAGCCCTGCCATGCGGAACCTGCTCCCCCTTCTCCTCTCCCTCACCACCCTCGGCTGCGCCCACCTCGATCGCCAGCAGACGCTCGCGGCGACCCTGTACGACGTGATGACGGACGCTGAGATCGCGAACGTCGCCGTGGCCGAGGCGCTGGGTGAGCTGCACGAGGTGCAGGCGATCGACGCCGAGGGCGTGGTGACCAAAGGCCGCGCAGCCTTCACCTCGCGGGAAGAGCGCCTCGCCTACGAGCGCCGGGTGGACGCGATCATCCGGGCGAAGATCTACGGCCAGGGCCCCACCCTGCAGCTGCTTCGCATTCACTGCGAGAAGCTGCACCGGGCCGGCTGGGCGTCGTGGCCGGGTGAGGGAGTCGGCCGCACCAGCGCGTGCGAATACGGAGAGGTGACGGTGCACTCGCTCTACAAGAAGCCGCTGCTCCAGCGTGCCTTCGTCGAATTGATGCTCGAGGTTACCCACGACTCCATCCTGGGCGCGCACGTGAAGCGCCGTCTGCTGAAGCTCGAGCAGACCGGCGTCGAGCCCTACTTGCTGATGGTTGAGCGCTGGGACCGGGTGGAGGGCTTCCGTCCCCGCGGCTGACAGGCTAGGTCTCACTCTGTGGCCGGAGCGAGCGCCTGATGAAATTCCCCATCGTGGTCCTGCTGACAGCCGCGGCGCTCTCGTGCGGCGACAGCGCCACCCGCGTCAGAGGCAGGACCTGTGGCGGCTGCCTCGACGCCCAGGACTTCTGTCTGCTCGGCAATGACGCCGCCGCGTGCGGGCTCAACGGCGTCAGCTGCGTCGCCTGCGCGAACGGGCTCACCTGCCAGGCGGGCGCGTGCGTCGCGTCCACCGGGGGCATGGGCGGAGGCGGGGGCACGACCGGCACCGGCGGGGGCACCACGGCGGATGGCGGCCTGGACGACTGCTCGGCCGAAGCGAAGCTCATCTACGTCGTCGATCAGGACCGCACCTTCTCCTCGTTCAACCCGCGCCTCCTCGGCACCGCGGGCGGCCCGTTCACCGCGCTGGGCACCCTGTCCTGTCCTTCCCAGGCAGGCGCGGAGCCGTTCTCGATGGCCGTCGATCGCAACGCCACCGCGTGGATCGTCTACGACAGCGGCGAGCTCTTCACGGTCGACGTGAAGACCCTGCCGCTGCAGTGCGTGAAGACCGCCTTCATGCGGCAGCAGGGCGTGGCGATGTTCGGCATGGGTTTCGTGGCCAACCTGCCGGGCTCGAGCGATGAGACGCTCTTCATCGCGGGCAGCGACTTCGGCTCGTCACTGACTTCCACGAAGTTCGGCACCCTGAGCACCACGCCGCCGTACACGGTGTCGCTCCTGGGCATGCTCCCGGGCGCGCCAGAGCTGACCGGCACCGGCGACGCGAAGCTGTGGGCGTTCTCGCCCAACCTGTCGCCGCCGAAGGTCGCCCGCCTCTCGAAGGTGAATGGCTCGGTAGAGGCGCTGTTCGAGGCCCCCATGCTGGCGGGCAGCCCGCGCGCGTGGGCCTTCGCCTTCTGGGGTGGCGACTTCTTCATCTTCCTCGAGCGCTCCACCGACCGATCGACGCAGGTCTGGCGGATGAACGGCGCGACCGGGGCGATCACCGCGGCCGTGCCTGACACCGGCCGCACCATCGTCGGCGCGGGTGTCTCGACCTGCGCTCCGGTCGAGATCAACTAGCCCCTCACCCCGACCCTCTCCCACAGGGAGAGGGAGATCAGTTCGGGACGCAGACCCCGTTGCCGTCGCAGGTGCCGCCCACGCAGGGTGACGAGCAGCCCTGCAGCGCGGCGGTGTTGGCGGAGATGCCCCGGGTGCCCGGAGTGCCGGTGCTGCTGGTCGAGCCCGGCGAGCTGCCGCCCGCGCCACCCGGGCCCGCGGTGTCCTGGAAGGCGGGCGTGAGGAAGGTGTTGGTGGGCGAGAGCGAGAGGCCGAGGTTGTAGGCGAGCACGCCGAACGAGGGTCCGCCCGCGCCGCCGCCTCCGCCGCCGCCGGGGCCGCCGTTGCCGCCTTCGCCGCCCTTCCCGCCCACCGAGCTGCTCCAGCGCGCCGCGGTGCCGCCGAAGCCGCCCGCGCCGCCGAGGCCGCCCGCACCGCCGAAGCCGCCATCACCGCCGGCTCCGCCTGAGCCTCGCGCGATGCGGTTGTTGAGCAGCGTGGGGAAGGTCGCGCCCGGGTTGGTCGAGGTGATCAGGATCGCCAGCGAGGCGCCGCCCGCACCACCCGCGCTGCCGCCCGTGCCCCCGCAGCCGCCCGCGCCCGCGCCGCCGCCCGTGGCGCCGATCTCCCAGCCCTGGCAGCCGCCCGGGGTGAAGCGGGCCACTCCGCCGCCCGCGCCGCCGCCGCCGCCGCCTTGCGCGGTGAGCCCTGCGCTGCCCGGCGCCGCCGTGATGGTGGCCGCCACCCAACGTCCGTTCACGAAGCTGCCGTAGCGCGCCCGGGTCGCCGCCCCCGGCCCACCCACGCCGCCGGGGCCATCGCCGCCCTGCTTTCCATCTTCACCGTCGTGCTGCTGAATGCGGGTGGGGAAGCCGGACTCGGTCACGTGGTTGCAGCCCGGAGAAGAGAGGTTGTCGAAGCTCCAATCGAACCCGCCCGCCCCATCGCGGCTGGTCGGGAGCGGCGCCTGGTACATCTGCTGCGCGCCCTGGTTTCCCGCGAAGGTGTACACGGGGCAGATCACGTTGCCGCCGGGCGTTCCATTGGCGCCCACGCACTGGGGGTTGGTGCCTGCGCTGCCGCCGGTGCGATCGTTGGTCGAGGCGCAGGTGCCGGAGGGGAAGAAGGTGCTGTTGGTGCCGCGCTGGCCGTTGAGGGTGGTGCCCGCCTGGCGCCCGAAGCCCTGGGTGCCGGTGGCGCCCCGCCCGCCGGTGCCGCCGCGGCCCCCGAGGATGTCGTTGCTCTGCAGCACGAAGCGCGGGCCCACGTCGCGCAGGAACACGCCGATCGACGGATCCCCGTGGGCGCTGGGCGCGGGCATCAGGGTGGCGTCCCAGCCCTCGATCTCGAAGCCCACCACCACCGTCTCCCGCACCGCGCCCGCCGCGCCCAGCGACTCGCCGTGCACCGGGGCGATCGCGCTCGCCGTCGGCGCCACGCCCCGCCAGGTGGTGATGTAGAGCCTGGGATCGCGCTTCAAGAAGTCCTGGCTGTAGCCCCCGAACACCTGCGCGCCGTCGAACAGCCGCA
>VFKJ01000179.1 GCA_009885595.1 Myxococcales bacterium
GCGGTCGAGTGGCTCGACGTCTTCTTCGACGGGCTGCTGGCGCAGTCCGAGCACACCGCCGCCTGGGTGAACAAGATCGACTCGCGCGAGCGCACCCTTTTCGCCCGCGGCCTCGCGCTGGCCTGGGAGCTCTGGGTCGACGCCTTCATCGCGCTCCCCGCGCTGGGCTACGACGAGCTCGACGAGAAGGACCGCAAGTTCTCCCTCATCAAGGAGACCTGGCGAACCCTGCTCGCGCGCGTCAACAAGCAACCGACCCCGATGCGGGTGATTCGCCCGCTGGTCACCGCCATCTTCGTCTTCGGTGGCTGCTACGCGGTGTCGCGCCTGGTGGAGTCCACGCTCTTCGTCGGCCTGGTCGGTGACGTCGCGCCCGCCGACGTGGCGGCGCCGCTGGCGCGCATCTTCGCGGGCACGGCGATGACCATCGTCCTCTTCTCCCACGCCTGGCGGGCGGTGCTGCGCGCGCTGCAGCACGCCGACGCCACCTGCCTCGCCTCGAAGCACCCAGTCATGGCGGGGCTGTGGGGCTCGGTGTTGTCCGTCCCGCTCGCGGTCGCGCTGCTGCTCGAGGCCGAAGCGCTCTTGAGCTTCTTCCGATGAGCGCCACCGCCACCTTCCAGCGCCCCGCGCGCGGCCTGCTCGACTTCCTGGGCGCGGTGCTCTGCCTGTGGGCGGCCGCCTACCACACGCCGGTGGGCGCCCTGGTGCGCGACCTCGGGGCGCGGATCACCTCGACCCGCACGACCACCCGCCCGCTGCTCGCCTACTACACGGGCGGGGTCTACGACTCGCACGAGGTGGAGACGCCCACGCAGACCACCTTCGTGCCCGACGTCGAGGTGCTCGCCACCGTGCCGCCGGGGCGCGCCCTGGGCCGGGGCGTGTTCGCCTCCGCGGCGTCCCTCTCCGGCGACGCCCGGACGCCCGTGGACGCGCTCGCGAGACGGTACGGGCTGCCCTTCGCCACCCCCGATGACGCCGCCTTGCTGGTGGAGAGAGCCCGCGCGGACCTCGGCAGCGCAGAGGCCGCGGTGCTGGCGGTGTTCGCGGGCTACGACGTGGCCAGCTACGCCGCCCACCGGGCCAGCGCCGAGGGGCGCGACACCTCCCTCGAGGGGCTCGCCGCGCGCCTGCCGCCCTCGAGCGCGAAGGCCGTCACCTCCGCCTCGACCGCGCTGATGCTGGGCGCCGCCTACGGGCTGTCCTGGCCGGTCGCGCCCGGCACCCGCGTCAGCTCGCCCTTTGGTTGGCGAAACCACCCGACGCTCGGCTACGGCAAGTTCCACACGGGCGTCGATCTCGCGGTGCCCGAAGGCACCCAGGTGATGGTGGTCGCTGACGGCATCGTGCGCCGCGCCAGTGAGGATGACGTCAACGGCAAGGTGGTGATCGTCGAGCACGGCCGCGGCGTGTCGACCGCCTACTGCCACAACTCGCGGCTGCGGGTGGTGACGGGGCAGCGGGTGAGCGCGGGCGAGGTGATCGCCGACTCCGGCACCACCGGGCGCAGCACCGGCCCGCACGTGCACTACCAGCTCGAGCTCGGTCACAAACCGATGGACCCCTTCGCCTTCCGCGGCTCGAAGCCCCCGGTGATCCTCGAAGCCGCGGTGACCCCGGCCACCAGTCCGAAGCCCGACGACCGCGGCAAGCAGCTCAAGAAGGCCTTCGAGCTCTTCGGCCCGCCACCCGCCTCGGAGGAGTGAGGAACCCCCGCTGGCTCCCGGGGGTCCCACCCGTGCTATGCGCTCGCGTCCATGAGCGTGTCTGTGAAGGTGCGTCGCGTGAGGCCCTCGGACCTGCCCCTGCCGAAGTACCAGACGGCCCTCTCCGCGGGCATGGATCTGCTGGCCGATCTCACTGAAGAGGTGACCTTGCAGTCCCTCGAGCGCCGCCTGATTCCCACCGGGCTCTCGCTCGAGTTGCCCCCAGGCTACGAGGCGCAGATCCGCCCCCGCAGCGGCCTCGCCCTCAAGCAGGGCCTCACCTGCCTCAACACCCCCGGCACCATCGACGCCGACTACCGCGGCGAGGTGGGCGTGCTCCTGATCAACCTCTCGAAGGACCCGGTGGTCCTCAAGCGGGGCGACCGGATCGCCCAGATGGTGATCGCTTCCACGGTGCAGGCCACCCTGATCGAGGTGGAGGTGTTGTCCGACACCAACCGGGGCCAGGGTGGCTTCGGCTCGACCGGGGTAGGACGTTGAAGGTGTGGCGCATCTGGGCTAAAAAACTGAGTTTGATTCACGCCTTACGAAGTCACAACGCCGGCTGACACCCAGAGGTTCGTCCCGTTGCTCTGCTACCGCTGCGGCACCCACGTTCCGGACACGTCTGAGAAGTGTCCGACCTGCGGGCAGAACCTGTCCACGGGTGGGCTTCGCCAGGCCACGGGCACCTTCAGCCGCCGGCGCGCGCAGACCAGCCAGATCGAAGGCGCTCCGTACAAGCCGCAGGATCTGGTCGCCAACCGCTACCTGATCAAGGACATCGTCGGCGCCGGACCGCTGGGCTTCGTCTTCCGCGCGCACGACAAGGAGCTCGACGTCGAGGTCGCGCTCAAGGTGATCAACCCGCGGCTGCTGCAGTCCGTGGACGAGCGCAAGCAGTTCGCCAAGCAGCTGCGCCTGGCGCGCAAGCTCTCGCACCCGAACCTGGTGCGCGTGTACGAGGAAGGCGAAGACACCGAGCGGCCGTTCTTCACCTCGCAGTTCCTCGACGGCCTCACCCTGCGGAAGATCATCGACCTGCGCCTGCAGAAGGGTCAGTTCTTCTCGCTGGCCGAGATCGAGCCCATCCTCTCGCAGATCTGCTCGGCCCTCGACGGCGCGCACAAGGTCGGCCCTCACAGCGACCTCAAGCCCGACAACGTGCTGGTGCTGCCAGACCTGCTCAAGGTGACCGACTTCGGCCTGGGCCTGGCGTTGCCGCGCCTGCCCTTCACGCAGGCGATGAAGGCGCGCAAGACCGATCGCTACCTGGCGCCCGAGCTGATCGAAGGCAGCGAGATCGACGGCCGCGCCGACCTCTACTCGGTGGGCGTGATCCTGGGAGAGATGCTCTCGGGCCTGACGCCCGACGGCTCGATTCCCGAGCTGCAGCGCCGCAACCCCGAGGTGCCCCAGCAGCTCGAGGGCATCTACCGCAAGGCGCTCAACAGCAACCCCAACGCGCGCTTCAAGACCGCCGGCGATCTGATGCACGAGATCTCCGAGCTCTCGAAGAAGCTGGCGCCGTCGCCCGCGTCCAGGGTGAGCAAGCCTGAGTCCGCCAGCGGCGCGCCCCCGCCGCCGCGCCCGCGCACCACCACCGGCATGCTGCAGCTCTCGCCGCGGCGGGAGAACAAGCCGCCCCCGCCGGTGCCCGAGCTTCCGCCGCCCCCGCCGCCGATCACCGGCGAGTCGCTGATGCCCGACTCGACCCAGGAGGTCGATCCGGCCCAGATCCAGCGCGCGCTCAAGGCCGCCCACGACTCCGACTTCAAGAAGGACCGCGAGTCCACCGAGGTGATCGACTCGGGCATGTTCATCGCGCAGCTCGACCAGGAAGATCACGTCGAGACCCGCGCGATGGTGGAGACGGTCGCGCCGCCCGTCGCGCCGCCCGCGCCGCCGCTCTTCCAGGCGCAGACCCGCAAGCAGCCCAACCGCACCTGGCTGCTGGTGGCCCTGCTGGTGGTGGCCGGCGTGGGCGTGGGCGCGGGTGGCGGCTTCCTGCTGATCCAGCGGCAGCGCCAGCAGCAGCAACAGCCGCAGACGCCTGATCTGAACCCGAACCCGACCGGCGTGGTCGAGCCGACCGCCGACGAAATCGCCGCCAGGCTGGCCGCCGAGAACGCGGCGAGCCAGAAGGCCGCCGAAGAGGCCGCTGCGCTCCAGAAGGCCGCAGACGCGAAGGCCGCCGCCGACAAGGCCGCTGCCGACAAGCTCGCCGCAGACAAACTCGCCGCGACCGAGAAGCCGACCCCCGTCCCCGACAAGACCGGGAAGGCCGAGGCCGATCGCCTGGCGAAGGAAGCCGCGGCGAAGGAAAAGGCCGACCAGCTGGCTGCGGACAGGGAGGCCGCGGCGAAGGAGAAAGCCGAGAAGCTGGCCGCCGACAAGGCCGCCGCGAAGGAAGCCGCCGACAAGCTCGCCGCCGAGAAGGCCGCCGCCAGGGAGAAGGAGCCGCCCAAGGAGAAGGTGCTCGTCGCCTCGGTGACGCCGCCCACGCCTGCCGCGGGCATGGCCTGCCCCGAGGGCATGCGGCTGGTGGGGGCCGGTGCCTTCAAGATGGGCACGGCGCCTGGCGACCCGATGATGGGCTTCGACGAGAAGACGCTCAGCGCGGTCGAGGTGGGCGGGTTCTGCGTGGACATCTTCGAGTACCCGAACAAGCGGGGGGTCGCTCCGACGGCCAGCGTGGGCTTCGCCGACGCCAAGCGGCTGTGCGAGGCGCAGGGCAAGCGGCTGTGCACCGAGTCCGAGTGGGAGAAGTCGTGCAAGGGCCCGGGCGGCGCCAAGTGGCCCTACGGCAACGCCTTCGACGCCAACACCTGCAACACCGAAGACGACATCGGCGACTCGCGCAGCCTCTCGCCCGGCGGGCGGTTCGCGAAGTGCCGCTCGGGTTACGGGGTGGCGGATCTCTCCGGCAACGTCGCGGAGTGGACGTCGGATCGCATCATCAAGGGCGGCTCGTTCGCCAGCGGCGACTACGCGGTGCGCTGCTCCGCGCGGAAGAACGGGGCCAGCTTCGCCAAGTCGTCCGAAGTGGGGTTCCGTTGCTGCGCCGAACAGCACTGACCGCCCATGATCTCCCTCTCCCCCGCGGGGGAGAGGGTCGGGGAGAGGGCTTACCAAGGCTGTTCCTCTTGGCCCTCCTTCTCCTCGCGTCGGTCGCAAACGCCGAGCGCCCGCGAGTCGTCGTGGTGAAGTCGGCCGCCCTCAACGCCTACGCGCAGGTGGTCGCTGGCTTCGCCGCCGAGGTGAAGGGCCAGGTCGAAGAGATCACCCTGGAAGACGGCCCTGACGGGGCCGCGGCGGCCTTCAAGAAGCTGGGCGCGAACAAGCCCGCGCTGGTGTTGGCGATTGGTCCCGCGGCAGCGGTCGGCGCCCGCGCCCAGTTCAGCGACGTGCCGGTGCTGTTCTCGATGGTGCCGTACTACGAGAAGTACGAGCTCGAAGGGCAGAACACCACGGGCATCGCGCTCACCAGCGATCTCTCCCTCGAGCTCTCGGCGCTCAAGGCGGTGCAGCCGAAGGTGAAGCGGGTGGGGGTGCTGCAGGATCCGAGGTACTCGAAGGCCCTGCTCGAGGGCGCGTCGCAGGCGGCGCAGTCCCGCGGGTTGGTGCTCGTTCCGATCGACGTCGACAGCTCGTCGAAGGTGGAGAAGGCGCTCGCGCAAGCGAAGGGGAAGATCGACGCGCTGGTGATCGTCTCAGACAAGACGGTGGGCAACGCCGCGGTGGTGGAGCGGCTGCTCACCTGGAGCCAGGACGAGAAGGTGCCGGCGGTGGGCCTCGCGTCGGCGCAGGTGAAGCAGGGCGCGCTGTTCGCGCTCGCGCCCGCGCCGTTGGCGATTGGCCAGCAGGCAGGCCGCATCGCGAATCGCATCCTGGTGGAGAAGGTGGATATCGGCGCGATGGCGGTGGCGAACCCGGAAGGGCTCGAGCTGCACGTGAACCTGACCACCGCGAAGCGCCTGGGCAACCCTGAGACGTTCGCGCTCGACGCGGTCACCTTCGCCGCGCGGCAGAGCCTCACGGTCAAAGTCGCCGAATAGACTCCCTCGCCCTGCGCAGCGGGGAGAGGGTTGGGGTGAGGGGCGAGCTGAGGTAGTGATGCCCGCATGATCCCGCGCTATTCCCGTCCCGAGATGGTGGCCCTCTGGTCGAACGAGGCCCGCCTGCGCCGCTGGCGTGACGTCGAGCTGGCCGCGCTCGAGGGCATGGTGGAAATGGGCATCGCGCCGAAGGAAGCCTACGAGGCGTGCAAGGCGCGCGCGGGCGACTTCACGGCGGCCGACGTGGCGAAGGTCGACGAGATCGAGAAGACGACCAAGCACGACGTGATCGCCTTCCTCACCTTCATGGAAGAGCGCATCGGGCCCGAGGCGCGCTGGCTGCACTGGGGCATGACCTCGAGCGACGTGCTCGACACCTCGCTGGCGTTGATCCTCCGCGACGCGGCCACCTTGATCCTCACCGGGGTGGACCGGGTGATGA
>VFKJ01001139.1 GCA_009885595.1 Myxococcales bacterium
TACTTCGGAGTCTACGAGCCTGAGCAGAAGCGGCTGAGCTCCGAGCGTGAGGCCGAGCAGGCGCGCCTCGCCGAGGAGGCCCGCGTCAAGGCGATCGTGCCCCAGCCGACGCCGCTGGTGGTGCTCGACGCCAGCGTCGAAGACGAGGCCGAGGTGGATGCGGGCCTGACGGTGGATGCAGGGGTGATCGATGCGGGCGTCCCCGACGCCGGCGTCCCCGTCGCTCCGGTGGTCGTCGATGCGGGAGCGCCCGTGGTGCAGGAGCCGAAGAGGACCTTCGACTGGTACCTGGCGCAGGGCGATCGGCTGCGGGAGCGGGACAAGCCGGAGCAGGCGCTCGACTTCTACGGGAAGGCGTCGGATCTCAAGCCTGAGCGGGTGGAGCCGATCACCGGGCGTGGGCTGGCGCTGCTCGACATGGCGAACCCCTCGGCGGCGGCGGCGACCTTCGAGACCGCGCTCAAGTTCAACTCGCGCTACGGCCCGGCGATCATGGGGCTGGCCGAGGCGTACCGGATCGAGGGAAAGAACGAGAAGGCGGTCGAGTATTACCAGCGCTATCTCGACGTGCTCCCGAACGGGGCTGAGGCGGCCGTGGCGCGCAACAGCATCGAGCGCCTGAAGAAGTAGCTCCCTCTCCCCCGCGGGGGAGAGGGTCGGGGTGAGGGGCTAAATGAAGTTAGAACTCGCTCAAGTCAGACACGTCGCGAAGTTGGCGCGCCTGTCCTTGACCCCCGAAGAAGAGACCCGCTTCACCACTCAGCTCTCGGCAGTCCTCGACGCCGTCGAGTCCCTCTCCGCGGTGAACACGGAAGGCGTGCCCCCGACCACCTTCGCGATCGCCAGCGCGACCAACGCTCGCGCTGACGAAGTCCACGACGAGCTCCCCGTGGAGGTGGCGCTGAAGAACGCCCCGCAACGCGAAGGCACCAGCTTCGCCATCCCGAAGGTGATCGAGTGATCGACCAGTCCCTCAGCGCGCTGAGCGAAGCGCTCGCCGCGGGCACGCTCTCTTCGGTCGACGCCACAAAGGCCTGCCTCGAGCGAGTGCGAGCCACGGACGCGCGCGTAGGCGCCTTCCTGCGAATCGACGAAGCCGGAGCCCTCGCCGCCGCCAGGGCCTCCGACGCCCGAAAGCACAAGCTCAGCCCGCTCGACGGAGTCCCCGTCGCCCTGAAAGACATGATCCTCACCGCGGGCGTGGAGACGACTGCGGGCAGCAAGATGCTCGCAGGCTTCATTCCCCCGCACGACGCCACGGTCACCGCGCGGCTCAAGGCTGCGGGAGCGGTGATCCTCGGCAAGACCAACCTCGACGAGTTCGCGATGGGCAGCTCCACCGAGTCGAGCGCCTTCCAGAAGACCCACAACCCCTACGCGCTCGAGCGCACGCCCGGTGGCAGCAGCGGGGGCTCGGCGGCGGCGGTCGCGGCGCGGCAGTGCTTCGGCACGCTGGGCACGGACACCGGCGGCTCCATTCGCCAGCCCGCGGCGTTGTGCAACGTGGTGGGGCTCAAGCCGACCTGGGGGCGCGTCTCGCGCAGCGGGGTAGTGGCCTTCGCCAGCTCGCTCGATCAGGTGGGCCCCTTCGGCCGCACGGTGCGCGACGCGGCGATGTTGCTGCAGGCGATCTCCGGGCGCGATCCGCACGACGCGACCTCGGCCGACCTCGCCGTGCCCGACTTCACCGCGGCGCTGGAGCGCGGGGTGAAGGGCCTCAAGGTGGGCCTGCCGCGCGAGTACTTCGTCGAGGGCATGGATCCCGAGATCGCCGCGGCGATCCGGGAGGCGGCGAAGACGCTGGAGGCCGCGGGCGCGCAGGTGAAGGAACTCTCCCTGCCGCACACGAAGCACGCGCTCGCGGTCTATTACGTGATCGCTCCGGCAGAAGCCTCGAGCAACCTCGCCCGTTACGACGGGGTGCGCTTTGGTCACCGCACGAAGGACGCGAAGCAGCTGATCGAGCTGTACGAGCGCTCGCGTGAGGAAGGCTTCGGGCCCGAGGTGAAGCGCCGCATCATGCTGGGCACCTTCGCGCTCTCGGCGGGCTACCACGACGCGTACTACGTGAAGGCGCAGCGGGTGCGCACCCTCATCCGCCGCGACTTCGACGAGGCCTTCGCGAGCGTGGACGTGATCCTGAGCGCCACCTCGCCCACCTGCGCCTGGCCGCTGGGGGAGAAGATCGACGACCCGCTGGCGATGTACCTGATGGACGTGCTCACGCTGCCCTGCAGCCTCGCGGGACTTCCTGGACTCTCGGTGCCGGCCGCGAAGTCGTCGAAGGGTCTGCCGATCGGCGCTCAGCTGATCGGCCGTCCTTTCGACGAAGCGACGATCCTGCGCGCGGCCCGGGCGCTCGAGCGCGAACGAGACCTGGTCAGCTGGATCCCCACGCCATGACGCTCTCCGACTTCCAGCCCGTGATCGGCCTCGAGGTGCACGCGCAGTTGCTCACGCGGAGCAAGTTGTTCTCCACGGCGGCGGTGGCCTTCGGCGCCGAGCCGAACACCCACACCACGCCGGTGTGCCTCGCGTTCCCCGGAGCGCTGCCGGTGCTCAACGGCAAGGTGGTGGAGCTCGCCCTGCGCGCGGGCCTGGCGCTCGAGTGCAAGATCAACGAGCGCAGCGAGTGGTCGCGGAAGCACTACTTCTATCCAGACAGCCCCAAGGGCTATCAGATCACCCAGTACGAATTTCCCATCTGCGAGTGGGGCGGGCTGACGCTGGAGGCCGCCGGCAAGCGCATCCAGATCCGCCGCATTCACATCGAGGAAGACGCGGGCAAGTCGATCCACGGCGAAGGCCTGACGCTGGTGGATCTCAATCGCGTGGGCACGCCGCTGCTGGAGATCGTCTCCGAGCCTGACCTGCGCAGCGCGGACGAGGCGGTCGAGTACCTCAAGCTGTTGCGTGACGTGCTCGTCTACGTGGGCGTCAACGACGGCAACCTGGAAGAAGGCAGCTTCCGCTGCGACGCCAACGTGTCGGTGATGAAGAAGGGCGCGAAGGAGTACGGCACGCGCTGCGAGCTGAAGAACCTCAACTCGTTCCGGAACATCAAGTTGGCGATCGACGCGGAGATCGCGCGGCACGTCGAGGTGATCGAGGGCGGCGGCACCATCGTTCAGGAGACGCGGCTGTTCGACGTCGCGCGCGGTGAGACGCGGTCGATGCGCAGCAAGGAAGACGCGCACGACTACCGCTACTTCCCCGA